>DMWU01000102.1 GCA_003483125.1 Erythrobacter sp.
CTCTCGCCTTCAGGGATAGGCCGGCTCTCGATTTATGCGGCAACTTCGGCGATCGCTTCTATGAATTTCTCGATGTTGCCCATATGCAAGCCAGCAATGTTGATACGGCCAGAGCTGGCCATGTAGATGGCGTGATCATCGCGCAATTGCTTGACCTGTTCGGGCGTGACGGGAAGCATACCGAACAGTCCGTTCTGCCTGCCAAGCGGCTTCAGTTCCACGCTGCCGGCAACGTCCGCCTTGGCGAGCGTATTGCGCACCTGCCGCATCCGGTCACGCATCTGTGTAAGCTCATCCAGCCATTGCTTGGTCAACTCTCCATCGCGCAAAACAATACGCACTGCTGCGCCGCCATGATCGGGCGGCATCGACCAGCTTGCGCGGGCCAGTGCGTTGGCATTCGAGAAGATGCTCTCGAGGTCATTCACTTCGCGCGCCATGGCGTAAAATGCGCCTACGCGGTCGCGGTAAAGGCCGAAATTCTTGTCACAGCTGTAGGCGATAAAGGCTTCTGGTACCGCGCCGAGCACTCGGCGTAGGCCATAGGCATCTTCTTCCATGCCCTGGCCAAGGCCCTGATAGGCAATGTCGATGATCGGAAACACGCCGCTCTCGGCCAAGACCGCGGCAATCGCATCCCATTCTTCGGGCGTATAATCGATCCCGGTCGGATTGTGACAGGCCCCATGCAGCAAGATTGCATCATTTGGCTGCGCCGATTTGATCACGCCAAGGACAGCCTCGATATTGGCTGTACCATCGTCGCTGGCATGCTCGAAAGGCACCATTTCCAACTCGATATCGGAAAGTATCTGGGCGTGGTTTGGCCAACTGGGACGTCCCATATGCAGCCGCTCGACCCCAGCCTTTTGCGCCAGCGCCACCGCAAGCCTCACAGCGCCGGTCCCACCCGGTGTCTGCATCCCCGAAATACGCCCGCCCATAGTGGCATCGGCCCCGAAAATATGCGGCATCAGGGAATTGACGAAGCCCATATCGCCTTCCGGCCCGAGGTAGGCCTTGGTATCCTGCTGCTCTACCAGGCGCTGCTCTGCCGCCTTGATAGCGGCGAATACGGGCGTATCTCCCTGGCCGGTTCGATAGACACCAACGCCAAGGTCGATCTTATCGGTGCGCGCATCGTCACTATAAAGCTTGATCAGCGCGAGCAACGCATCTGGCGGTTGAGGAGTAAGATTCTCTAGCATGGCGGCGTTCCATGCCCTTACGCGCGCAAAGCCGCAACAGGCTTTTGGCCTGCTGTGGCTTTATTGCGATCCCGAAGCGCGAGTTATTCTTTTAGAACGGAAACCAGCGCTGCCTCTTAGAAAATTTCATGTAGCCGGCGTTGACGCCAAGCCTAAGGCCCGCGCCAAGGCGTATAGGGATGATCACCACATCGCCCTTGCGCAGATAACTCGCCGTTAGCCCACCTACGATATAGGCCTGGCCTTCGCCTGCAGGATAACGCTCAAAGAGTTCTTCGCTGTCCCATAGATTATACACCAGCACGAAGGAGTTGGCTGCGTTTGCCCCCGTATCGAAGCCGATCGATGGGCCGGTCCAATAGACCTTTTGCTGACCCTCTACCTTATGGAACAGCGTACCTGATCCATAGCGCACACCGATACCGATCGCTCCGCCGGCTTCGCGCCCGGTGATATAGGCATTGGGTTCGCCCTGCTCCTTCAGCAGGTCGCGTATCATCTTTGCGAGCCCCTCTGCGCCCTTGCCAAACACTCCTTCGGCAGCGCCAATCAGATCGTCCTCGCCATAAGTGTAATAGCTGCCCTGATATGTCGGCTCGGTAGATGTAGTGCCGGTTGAATCTGCAGGGGGCAATTCCGCTGTCGTTGTTTCTGCGCCCTCTGGCGAAACACCATAGGTCTCAGCATCAGGCTCTGCCGCATATCCATAGGTCGTGGTGGTTGCCTGCGATTCCTGTTCGGGCTCGGTCCTCAGGTCCCCATCAATTTCCCCGCTATAGGCGGCATCGGGGTCGATTGCCTCCAGCTCCTGCGCACTGACAGGCGATGCTGCCAGCGCCAGGGTCCCAATGACACCCAAGAAAGTATATTTAGAATTTGCAATAAAACGAAGCATTTCAAGCCTTCCTAAGCCCATCGAGAGCATTCCTGCCTCATGGTGAATCCGATGCTGTCGGTTCAGCAATTGCGCCGCGATGAACCGAATCAAAAATGCGTCGAGGCGAGTCCTGCGCGGGCTGTAACGAGACAAAGAGCCGTTTTTTTAGAACTTCGCCTTGCGACCTCAAATCACGGCGACTATAGCGCGCCACTCGCAGCTAAATTGCGTTGTGCGGAGACGTGGGTGAGTGGCTGAAACCAGTTCCCTGCTAAGGAACCATACCTACTACGGGTATCGAGGGTTCGAATCCCTCCGTCTCCGCCACCTAGTCTCGGCCTTTCCAGACATGTGAGAAGTTGACCCGCAAAACCGCGCTAGTTGTACGGACCGGTCCGCGGTCCACCCCAGTTTCTGACATTCCAATAGACCGGTCGACCTCTGCCCATAATCGCCAATCACAATCTCTTAGCGTGTTGGCTGATTGAGCGCTGACAGAGTCGATGAGATAGGGCACGACCTTGATGAGCGGGATGGCACCTTTCCACAACATTTGCTGACGTTACGGCTAGGTAGGTGAGCAATGGCAAAGGATACTAGCGAGCACCATTTCCAGCTCGCTGCCATCCTTAATCAATTAGCCTAAGGGGCGCAAAGCCCGACTCAATCATGGTATTGTCATTACCAAAGTGCAACCAATCTATTGTGACTCAACCGATTAAAAGGCGCACTATCTTGAAGTGATAGGGGGCTGATCGTGATCCGGCTTTTGGGGCTACTTATAACTAAAAGACCATTTGAGGATTTTTTAGTTATCGCAGTCACGTGCGGGATTTTTGGGATTCTATTAACCGAATTATCCATCGCGTTCGACACATCATTTTCAATCGTTATTAATGACTTGCTACTTCTCGACTAGCAAGACCGCGGGTCAGAGCTCTTAATACAGTCCGAGAAAGTTCAACCGGAAAGATGAGTTTGCTCCTGCCCATCTAACCGGCCGACTAACTTATCATATCCAAGTGGCTTCAAGAGCCGAAAAGCGGGATATCAGCTTCCTTCTTAGGACCTGGGTTACCCTCGCTCGGCCCATCATCAGACGATGTTGCACCATCAGGATCATTATTACCCGCTTCTCGGCCCGACTGTTCAGCATTACTGTTCTGCACTGCGGAGTGCGCCTTTTCGAACAAAGAGGATGTATTAATCCCGATGTTGCCAAACGAAATGACCAAGCCGATCGTAACCAAGCAAAGCAAAATCGCGTATTCAATTGCTGCGACACCCTCATCGTTCGCAAGCAGTAATCTAAATGAGCCTTTCATCCTCTTTCTCCTTGTGTTTGAAGCAGTAATTAGGATGAAAATGTTTAGGTAGTTTCACCAAGATCATAGGTGATAGTACCATGCCGGCAGAACTACTGATGAGATATATGAATCTCGTCGGCCATTCTGTTGGGTGAACATCTGCGGCTATGAAATAACCTACGCCCAAGCAAAGGCCGCTAAATACGCAAATATCGATTTATTAGAAATAAAGTTGGTAGCAAAGAAGGGGCTTAGCCACCTATACATGAATTATTGCGTCTCATCGCCTCCTACCAGCTTGGAATCTTAAATTCGAAAGGTCGCATGCGAGAGATAACGGCACGTTTCTACACCTAGGGATAATTACCTGCGCAAAGTTCCCTACTATTGTTTCCATTACGCAAGTATTTTTTATAATGACTTTAGGGTGTTAGTTGAACATCAATTCGAACAAATTCCGTTCTGAAACATTATGATGATGCAATTGAATCTCTTTTGGCCATTGTTGCCATATGGAACAAGAACGAATTCACATTATTCACCCTTCGAGCCGAACTCGCGCCAACCTATCGAGAGCCTGTTTTTCGTTCGGTTTTCATGCTGAAGTTTACTCAGATGTATCAGAGTTGATGAAAGACCAGCTTCAAGAGGGCCTAGTCTTAGCGTTTGATCAACCAGGCGAAGATGGGATTGAAGGCATTTTTGAGGAGCTAGAAAGGCTCGGAAGTTATCTCCCAATCGTCGCTATGGGTGACGTTGCTGATGCGGACCGCATTGTGGCTTCGTTAAGAGCGGGCGCAATTGATTATTTAGTACTTCCAATTGATACTGCGGTTCTGGAGCAACGCATCAGTGAAGCTTTAATGCGCGCAGAGTTAACTCATGAAGAGCGCAAGCATCGAGCTGAAGCACGCGCAAAAGTCGAGAAGCTTACTAAACGTGAGAGGCAAGTATTAGACTTTATAGCTTTTGGCCTCAGCAATAAGATGATTGCTAACGAGATAGGTATCAGTCCTCGTACAGTCGAAATACACCGCGCCCACTTGAT
>DMWU01000209.1 GCA_003483125.1 Erythrobacter sp.
AATCCTTCCGGCGTGATCTGCGAAATCATGAACGAAGATGGCTCGATGGCCCGGCTAGACGATCTTGTCGCCTTTGCACGCAAACATGGGCTCAAGATCGGCACGATTCGCGACCTGATCGAATACCGCAGCCGCAACGATCACCTTGTCGAACGCATTGGCGAACGCAGCTTTGAAAGCGACTACGGCGGCCAATGGAAGATGATGACCTATCGCAATCAGATCGACGGAAGCGAAAGCTATGTGCTCCAGAAGGGGCAAGTACAGCAGGGTATACCCACGCTAACGCGCGTCCATCCAATCTCGATTTTCGATGACATTCTGGGCAAACCTGGGCCGCGCAAGCGCATCTTGCAGCGGTCAATGCAAGCAGTTGGCGAGCATGGATCCGGGGTGATCGTGATTATCACCGGAGTTCCCGCAGCTTCGCCCGACTGGCAGGAAGTCGATGCATTTCGCAATGTCGGCATCGGCTCGCAAATTCTTGCGGACTTGAAGGTGCACGACATGATCCTGCTCAGTAATTCAAACCCCAATGTCGTCGCGATCGAAGGCTATGGCCTAAACATCGTCGACCACATGCCGATCCCGGAGTAATCACATGGCACGTATCCTGATTGTAGAGGCGCGCTTCTATAGCCACCTCAATGACATGTTGATCGCCGGTGCAAAGGCCGTGATCGAAGGCGGCGGACACGAGTGCGAAGTGATTACAGTTCCGGGCGCGCTAGAGGTGCCCAGCGCAATCGCGCTGGCCGTGGAAAGTGGGCAGTATGATGGATTTGTCGCAATTGGCGTCGTAATCCGCGGCGAGACCTATCATTTCGAGATCGTCGCCGGCGAGAGCGCACGCGCGATCATGGCCCTGACAATGGATGGGATCGCCATAGGCAACGGCATCCTTACTCTCGAAAACGAGGAACAAGCGATTGTGCGCGCTGATCCCGCACAGAGCGATAAGGGCGGAGAAGCGGCAAAGGCCGCGCTCGCCCTGCTCGACTTGCAAACCCGCTTTGCCGTTTAGCCCACGTTAAAGCAGGTTGCGCCGGCGTAATGCGCGCTGGCGCCCAGTTCTTCCTCGATACGGATCAGCTGGTTGTATTTCGCCAAGCGATCTGAACGCGCGAGCGATCCTGTCTTTATCTGTCCGCAATTGGTTGCAACCGCCAGATCCGCAATCGTTGAATCCTCGGTTTCACCCGAACGGTGACTCATCACAGAGGTGTACCCGGCGCGATGCGCCATTTCGACTGCCGCCAAGGTTTCTGTAAGCGTACCGATCTGGTTGACCTTGACCAGCAGCGAATTGGCGAGCCCCTTGCCGATGCCCATTTCCAGCCTTGCAGGATTGGTCACGAACAGATCATCGCCGACCAACTGCACATTGCCGCCGACGTTGTCGGTCAGGATCCTCCAGCCCTCGAGATCGTCCTCGCCCATTCCATCTTCGATCGACCGGATTGGGTAATCGGCACAGAGCGCAGCAAGGTAATCGGCCATTTCTTCGCTGCTCAACGATATGCCTTCTCCCGCCATGTCGTAGCTGCCATCGGCATAAAATTCGGTCGAAGCGCAATCGAGCGCTAATGCGATATCGTCACCGGGCTTGAAGCCAGCCTCTTCGATCGATGCCATAATGAAATCCAGCGCGGCCCGCGTACTAGCAAGATCGGGTGCAAATCCGCCCTCGTCACCAACGGCTGTAGACAGGCCTTGCGCGCCGAGCTTCTTCTTCAGCGTATGGAATACCTCGGCACCCCAACGCACAGCCTCTGCCAGGCTTTCCGCGCCGATAGGCATGACCATGAATTCCTGGATATCGATCGGGTTATCCGCGTGCTCACCACCATTGATGATATTCATCATAGGCACGGGCAATACGTGGGCTGAAACTCCTCCGAGATAGGAGTAGAGCGGCAAGCCACGTGCATTGGCGGCTGCCTTTGCAACTGCCAGGCTGGTGCCAAGAATGGCGTTTGCGCCGATGCGACCTTTGTTCTCAGTTCCATCAAGCGCAATCATGGCAAGATCGATGTCCCGCTGATCCTCTGCATCAAGCCCAAGGACCGTGTCCGAAATCTCGTCATTCACCGCGTCGACCGCCTTGAGCACACCCTTGCCGAGATAGCGTGATTTGTCGCCATCGCGCAGTTCGACAGCTTCATGCGCGCCGGTCGATGCACCAGAAGGCACGGCCGCCCGACCGAAACTGCCATCCTCGAGCAGCACATCGACTTCAACCGTAGGGTTGCCTCGGCTGTCCAGTATTTCGCGGCCATGAATATCGATAATGGCAGTCATCGCATTGCTCCGAACGTAGGTGTTGTAATATAATAAGACACCACCATATATATACTGGCTAGTCTTAGATATGCCGCCCTCTATGCGCCGGTTCATAAAGGTGCAAGTTGAGTTGCATAAAAGATTAGTTTGACGGACGAAAACAACCGTTGGAATATGAATGCGCAAGCAGAATCCAGGGCAAGGATAAGGACAATGGCAGAAAGTAAAGCAAAGAGCGGAAGCAAACCCCGCAAGACAGCAGCCAAAAAGGCTCCAAAGAAAAAAGTTGAAACGGCTGCCGCCGAAGAAAAGTCAGTAGCCAAATCGCACTTCAGTTCTGCAATTGAAGAGGCAAAGGCAGGTGCAGCGGCGCTTCGTGCCGAAGCGGGCGATCGCGCAGTTGCCTATCGCGACCAGGCTCGTGGCAAAGGCGGAGAGCTGCTTGATGATGCAAAGGTCTTGGGCGGCGAAGCAAAGGTGCGCGCAGGCGAACTGGCCGAAGAGAGCAAGCACCGCGCCAGCGATGCAATCGCTAGTATCGGCAAGGCTGTGGGTGACAGTGCCGCAACCATCGACGAGCGCTTCGGCGAGGACTATGGGGATTATGCGCGCAAAGCTTCGCGTAGCCTGCAAGAGGCATCGGCCAAGCTTGATGCCAAGAGCATGGACGAGATCGGCGAAGACGCGCGTGAATTTGTCCGGAAAAGCCCGGGCGTAGCAGTAGGGTTGGCGGCAGTCGCCGGCTTCCTGCTGGCCCGTATCTTCCGCGGCAATAGGGACTAATCGCAGCTGCAGGGGGCAGCAAATGCGCGATGATGATTTGCCTCAGCCGCAGGATGTTCCTGCGGAAGACGAGATAAGCGCAGCCCTTAGGGGCGAAGAACCTGGCGAGCAGGAAAGCTCGATCAAGGAAGATATTCTTGCGCTTGTCGAGGACAGCAAGACCTATGCTGAGGCAGAGCTAAACTACCAGAAGAGCCGCGTTTCGTTTGCGGCCAACCGGGGTAAATCGGTCGCGCTATACCTCCTGTTTGCATTGGGATTTGTCCATCTTGCGCTGATCGCACTGGTGATCGGGGCGCTGCTTGCCCTCGCCCCGTCCATCGGCGCGCTTAGCGCCACCGCCATAGTGGTAGGCGCCTTATTGATCGGGACCGTCATTCTTCTGCTGATGGCCCGCTCGAAGGCGAACGATGTAGCTGAAGCTTTCCAGGAAGACGAGGCGTGACAAAGCGCCTTAGCAACCTGCGTGAGGACCGCGCGATACGCGACACAGCCAAGGCACTATTGCTGGCTAATGTCGAAAGCATGCGGGGTTTTGTCGAAGTTAACGCCAATCGCGACAGGTTGGCGGAGCGCGCAACGCAAGAAGCGCGTGAACTGGCAAGTGAGGCGGGAAAGGCCGCCAGTGGGCATAAGGGCGCAATCGCCTTTCTTGCTGCTGCAATATTCCTGTGGTTCGGTCGCGACGAAATCATCTCGTTGCTAGATCGTTCAGACAAGAACAGCGATAATGGCAGTGAATCGGGCGAAATGTTAGAAGAGGCGACGGACGAAGTTCCCGCGCTAGAGACTGAAGAGGCGATATGACAATCCAGGATAAACGCGAGGAGCTGCGCCAGCGTGTGGAAGCAAGCCGCGGGCGTTTTTCTCCTGACCCTGTCGAAAAGCAAGATCCTGTACTGGCGAACCGCGTAGAAGATGTAGCCCGCCAATATCCCCTTGCATTGATGGGTGGTGCGCTGTTGATCGGCTTCTTGCTGGGATTTTCAGGCAAGCGCCGAGATGGATCATCGAAAGGCGCAGACAAGATCGACAAGAAGATAACCAAACTTTTTGTCGACCTTCTTTTTGCGATCGGCATCGGCCTGCTGGAAGATGTCTCAAAGTCCAAAGTCTTTGATGAAGACGATGAAGATGAAGATCGCGCCGCCTCCGCAGCCAGCAAGAACAAGATGATACGAGGTGCCGCAGGCGTAGCTGCCGAGGCCGGTCAGAAACTGCGTGAATCGCAACAGCTGACTGCACAATAGAGGCACGCCAGCCACTTTATTGCCCATAGATTTGCATGCAGCGCCGCTTAGTATTAGGGGGGCGCGCAAATCGTATCTCTGCAAATCCTCCCCAGGAAACGGAAAGACTCACAGATGGAAGAACAAATCGCCAAACAGCAGCTATTCCTTGTTATGGGTGGCCGCGTGAAGGACCCGCGCTCTTATGAATTCCAGAATCCCGAAGGCTTGCACGTTGCCGGTGTCTACAGCGACTATGAAAAGGCTGAAGAGGCTTGGCGCGGCAACGCCCAGCGCACGGTGGACGATGCTGAAATGAAATATGTAATTGTCCACCTTCACAAACTGCTCGATCCGGAGGGCTGATCGCAATCAGTGACAATGGCCTATTCGATCCGCCCCTATCGAGATGATGATGCCGAGGCACTGGCAGAGATCATCTTTACGGCAATCGAGACAATCGGCCCGCATAGCTATACGCCAGAGCAGGTCGCGATCTGGGCTACACGGCATCCCGGGGCAGATCAGTTCCGTCAACGTGCCGCAAGGGGTGACATATTGCTGGTTGCGGCGGACGACACAGATTGGCCGGTCGCCTACGCGATCCTAGAGAGTGACGGCCATCTCGATCATCTCTATTGCCACCCGCTACACACCCGAAGAGGGCTAGCAAACCGATTGCTCGACGAAGCTGAGCGCATTGCACGCCAGCAAGGCAATTGCTGTCTTTATACCGAGGCGAGCGAGCTAGCCCGAGCCTCCTTCGAAAGAGCCGGCTATTCCGTCAGTCACAGGCGCGATTTCGATTTGGACGGCGTACCGATCCACAATTACGCGATGGAAAAAGCCCTCAACTGAGGGATCGTGTCCGATCAGATGAACTGGATCTTTGAAACGAGGTAGAACTTGTCGCCAGATGGCACAGTAACCTCGATTTCATCATCAACCTGCTTGCCGATAAGCGCCCGGCCCAATGGCGAATTATAGGAAATACGCCCATTGTTCGCGTCAGCTTCGGTCTGGCCAACGATCTGGTATTTTACTGGCTTGTCATCATCGTCAAGCAAGGTCACCGTTGCGCCAAACACTATCTTGTCGCCCGAGAGTGTTGTTGGATCGATGATCTGCGCACGGCTGATCCGATCTTCCAATTCCCCGATCTGCGCCTCGACCTGGCCCTGACGCTCTTTCGCAGCGTGATATTCGGCATTTTCCGACAGATCGCCATGCGCGCGAGCTTCCTCGATCGCATCGACAATCTTCGGGCGTTCCGCGCGCAGAGCCTTGAGATCAGCGGTAAGCTGCTCATAGCCTTCTGCCAGCATCGGAACCTTTTCCATCGTAGCCATCCTGTTCATCCTACAGCGCGATCCCCCTTCACCCCGATAAAGTCAAAATCTCATTCAGCCGCTTCCAGCGAGGCGGCGCGATCTTGAGAAAATGTCGGGAAGAACGCTTGGTTGTTCAGCTATAATAGTCTTGGAGCGAGCGGACTTCAAGATCACTTGCATTTACGGCCTTGATTGCCTTGGACGCGGCGAGCGAAGCAGCAGCGGTCGTGTAGTAGGGAACCTTCTCTTCCAAGGCCGATGCGCGGATCGATTTACTGTCCAAAAGGCTCTGCCAACCCTCAGTCGTATTGAAGATCAGATCCACATTCCCATCGATAATTCTATCAACGATATGCGGTTGCCCTTCTGCCACCTTATTCACTCTCTCAACAGGCAGCCCTTGCTCGCTTAGATATGCTTGGGTACCCCCCGTCGCAATGACATTAAAGCCCTGTTCTACAAGTGCTTTTACCGCTGGCAAAATATTGGGTTTGTCGCTTCCCTTCACCGACACGAACAGTGTTCCGGCCCTCGGCAAGTTCATGCCAGATGCAAGTTGGGATTTCAGGAAAGCTTCTTCGAAACTTGTATCGATCCCCATCACTTCGCCGGTCGATTTCATCTCTGGCGTCAGCACCGGATCGCTGCCCGGGAAGCGGTTGAAGGGGAAAACCGCCTCCTTCACGGCTATGTAGGGCAAATCTCGCTTGAAAGGCGGGAAATCGGCCAATTTCTCGCCTGCCATGACGCGCGCAGCGATTTTTGCGACCGGTTGGCCGATAGCTTTGGCTACAAAAGGCACCGTACGACTTGCCCGGGGATTCACCTCAATCAGGTAAACTTCGCCATCCTTGATCGCGAATTGGACGTTCATCAGGCCAACCACGCCCAAGGATTTCGCCAACGCTTCTGCCTGGCGCTCCATTTCTTCAACGATTTCAGTGGGCAGAGAATAGGGCGGCAATGTACAGGCACTGTCTCCTGAATGGACCCCTGCCTCCTCAATATGCTGCATCACGCCCGCGATACGAACTTCGTCGCCATCGCATAGCGCATCGACATCACATTCTATCGCGTCACGTAGGTATTGATCGACAAGAACAGGGCTGTCTCCAGACACATTCACCGCGGTCTTGATGTAATCATCAAGCTGCGCTTCGCTGTCGACGATTTCCATCGCGCGGCCACCCAGCACATAGGACGGGCGCAACAGCACCGGATAGCCAATGCGCGCTGCAACTGCCGCAGCTTCATCGCGGCTATAGGCAATGCCATTTTCTGGCTGCTTCAGTTTCAGCTTGTTGACCAGCTTCGCAAAGCGCTCACGATCTTCGGCGAGGTCGATTGCATCGGGGGATGTGCCGAAGATTGGTATTCCCGCATCTTCCAAAGCCTGCGCCAGCTTAAGCGGCGTCTGGCCGCCAAACTGCACGATCACGCCGGCAAGTTCGCCCTTGGACTGTTCGAGACGCAGGATTTCCAGCACATCTTCCGCAGTCAGCGGCTCGAAATATAGGCGGTCTGATGTATCGTAATCGGTTGAAACCGTTTCCGGATTGCAATTGACCATGATCGTTTCGAACCCGGCCTCGGCCAGCGCGAAGCACGCGTGGACGCAGCAATA
>DMWU01000002.1 GCA_003483125.1 Erythrobacter sp.
TGACGTAGCCAATGCCGTTTATGACGGGGCCGACGCGGTGATGCTTTCGGCGGAAACTGCGGCAGGCGAGTGGCCCGAGGAATCGGTCACGATCATGGATCGGATAACTGCGCAGGTGGAAAATGATGAAGGTTACAAGGCTCGCGTTCGCATGCTCGATACGCCGCCCGATGAAACCACGGCTGATGCGTTAAGCCATGCCTGCATGACTATTGCTGATACCCTGCCGATCAGCGCGGTTGTTGTGTTTACAGATAGCGGTTCGACGGCAAGGCGGGTTGCTCGTGAGAGACCCTCAGTCCCGATGCTCGTTCTGACACCCTCGCTAGGTACTGCGCGGCGCATGGCTTTGCTTTGGGGTGCGCATGCTGTCGCGACCAGGGATATTGGCAGCTTCGAAGAGATGATTGCCAAGGGTAAGCGGATGGCACTGCGCCATGGCTTCGGCAAGGCGGGCAGCAAGCTGATCGCGCTGGCTGGGGTTCCATTCGGCACGCCCGGCGCGACCAATCTGCTTCATGTCGTAACGCTAACTGGCGATGAGCTGAATCAATATGCCAAGTAACGAGAATTGCCTTAAAGGTGCCGTGGCAGGTTAGCGGATTACGATCAGGCCGCTTGCTGCCCCTGGCTCTGTATGAACTCCAGCGTTGGCTCGTAGAGCAGCTCTTCAAGCGCGATACCTGCACGCTGGTCCTCGATCCAGATCACTTTGGCTGGCTGATAGGACAAGCCCGGCAGCTTTATCGAGATTTCCTCTTCAGGACGTATCGACCAGGTGCGTGCATCAACCATGCAGCCGCCCAGACTGATATCGAGAACGGCCAGTTTCATCTTACGGCCAGAGCGGTAACGCACCTCGGCCTGACAGTCCGCTGCGAATCGTTGGTTCTTTCTACGCTCTATGCGCCCCATGCGCCTGCTCCTGATGCTCGTGCTTGCCCCGAAGTAACTCGATAGGATTGCCAAGCCCGCTACATTCATGGCGGATGCGAGGTTTATGTGTGAGCCTTCTCTTTATGGTTAAAACGTTAAAGAAGGCAGAACATTCCCGAGGTCAGCCGTGAGCGGCCCTCTCCAGTCTGGCGCGCGCCTCTGCCTCTCCGATCAACGGAAGCAGCTCTTTCATGTCAGGGCCATGGTCCATGCCCGTAAGTGCCTGACGAAGGGGCAGGAAAAGAGCCTTACCCTTGCGCCCCGTTGACTGCTTCAGAGCTTTAGTGAGCAAATGCCACGGATCTTCGCCCCAGCCCGGCATTTTGGCCGCATCAGCGAGATAGGCGCGGTCTTCTTCCGAGAACTCAAGACGGTTTATCGGACCGGTTACGAGCCGCCACCATTCGCTAGCTTCGCCAACGGTAGAAAGGTTCGGCTGTATTGCATGCCAGCCAGCCTCATCCATGCCTTCCGGCAGGCGATGGGCAATATCTGCAAAACTCATCTGATGGACCAACACAGTGTTGATCCGCTCTAGTTCGGCATCGTCAAACTTGGCAGGGGCACGACCGAATGTCGAAAGGTCAAATGTCTCCAACAATACTTCCCGCTCACCAATTGGTTCAACCGGCAGCGAAGTGCCCAGCCGCGCCAGCAGGGCTACCAATGCTGCAGCTTCGATGCCCTTCTCGCGAAATGCATCGCACCCGAGCGAACCCAGGCGCTTGGACAATTTCCCTTCGCGCCCGACCAGTAGTGCCTCATGCGCGAAGCTGGGCGGCTCAGCGCCAAGCGCCGTGAACATCTGGATTTGCACTGCGGTGTTGGAGACATGATCCTCGCCGCGAAGCACATTGGTTACGCTCATGTCGATGTCGTCGACTGCACTGGGCAGCATATAAAGCCAGGAGCCGTCAGCACGACGGATCACAGGGTCAGAGAGCATATCGGGATCGAATTTCTGCGGCCCGCGGACACCATCAACCCAGGTGATCGGCGTATCGTGATCGAGCTTGAAACGCCAGTGTGGCTGAATCCCCTCAGCCTCCTTGGCCGCGCGCTCCTTATTGCTCAAATCCAATGCACCGCGATCATAGATTGGGGGCAGCCCGCGGCCCAATAGGACCTTGCGCTTCAGCTCCAGCTCTTGTGCAGTCTCATATGCCGGATAGACGCGCCCAGCCGCATTCAGCTTCTCGAATGCCGCCTCATAAAGGTCGAGCCGGTCTGACTGCCGATCTTCACCGTCTGCCTCTATGCCCAGCCACGCCAGGTCAGCGCGGATCGCATCGACATATTCCGCTTTGCTGCGTTCCGCATCGGTATCATCAATCCGCAAGAGGAACTTGCCGCCCGCTTTCTTCGCGAGCATCCAATTGTGGAGCGCAGTGCGGATATTACCGACATGGAGCCGCCCGGTGGGCGAAGGTGCAAAACGTGTAATTGTCATGGCAATGGCGGTTAGCGACTAAAGACCGAAAAGCGAAGCCCCGCTGGAGACTTAACTCCAGCGGGGCTCCAAAGTCGAGCTATAGTGCTCAGCTTATTCGGAAGCTTCGCCGCCCATGGCAGCCTTCATCGCTTTTTCTGAAGGAATGGCATCAGCCGCTGGTTCAGCTTCTGCTTCACCAGCCGCAGCCAGTTTCTCCTGTTGCTCCTTCCATTGAGCGCGCAGCGCGGCATCGCGGCTTGAGGCAGTGACTCGCATACGGTTCATGCCCGCGCCGGTGCCGGCGGGGATGAGACGGCCAACGATCACATTTTCCTTCAGGCCGATCAGCGTATCCTGCTTTCCTTCAACCGCCGCCTGTGTCAGCACGCGAGTGGTTTCCTGGAAGGACGCGGCAGAGATGAAGCTGCGCGTCTGTAGCGAGGCCTTGGTGATACCCAGAAGGATCGGGGCGCCCTGTGCCGGCTTCTTGCTCTTGGTAAGCTTGGAATTCACTTCGAGCATTTCAGCGAGGTCAACCTGTTCGCCCGGCAGCAAGGTGGTGTCGCCACCGTCAGTGATTTCAACCTTTTGCAGCATCTGGCGAA
>DMWU01000034.1 GCA_003483125.1 Erythrobacter sp.
CAGAAGCGCAAAAAGCGCCGCGAAGCCGAAATAGGGCACCAGCAGCAACGTCAACCAGGGCATGATCAACGAGGGGACCGTGTTCGTCAGATTGAACAATCCCAGGTCCCTCCCGCTTCGGCCTGCATTGGGCAATACGCGCAGTGTCTGGGCTGAATGCAATGACAGGAACACGGCCGCTGCTGTGCCAAACAAGACATATCCTCCAATTGCGGAAAACAGCGTCGTGGCGAGCGCCATGCTCGCAAGGCCCAGCGCCGATATCCCGGCGCATATCATCAGCGGCAAGATGGGCCTATCGTATCTATCCGCCAATCTTCCGGCGATCATCGCAATCGGAATCGCCAGAACCAACACCACGCTGAATACGCTCGCCGTTGTGTTGTCGCTAATCGTCGAGTCAAGCGTTCGAAACCACAGAAGCAGGTAAGCAAACAACGCCGCTTCTGCGATCTGGACCAACAGCCTGGCGAGCCACATCCGTATCGCGGCCTGCTTCAATCCAATTCGCGCAACATTTTGTACGATCAGCTTGTCATGCGGTTCCATCAATTCGGGAAAGGCGCGTGGCCTGCCAAACATCAGGACCGGAACAATGAATAAAAGGACAAGAGCGGCCACGAACCAGATCTGGACTGCCCCCGCCGAGATTGCGGGGCTTGTGGCGATCACTCCCGATAGTGCGCCAATTGCAGGAGCAAATGCCAGGAGACCCCCCAATGTCCCTTTCTGGTGATCCGGGATACAATCCCCGGCCCAGGCTGCCAGAGGTCCCAGCATCATGTTGAGAGCAAATTGCCAGATCACGATTGTGACGAGCAACGGAAGGAATTTGCCGATCGGCTCTGCGGCTACGAGGGTGGCGCAGGATAGAACGACGCCCGCAAGGATCCATCCCCTTCGATTCCGCGTAATGTCGCTGAGCCAACCAAAGCCGATATTCGCAATGCTTGCGGCAATTGCGCCCGCGAATGCGATCTGCGCCAGCCAACTCACAGCCTCATCACCCGCCAGGTCAGCCACTCGCGCGGGCAGTAATATGGTCAGGAATGGAACATAGGCGATGGAGCCACCGGCCCAAGCCAAAGCGTAGAGCAGTAGGAAATGCCAGGATTGGCTTTCTGACGGCTTGGCCTGCTCCATTGGCTTAGGAGGGAGCCGGACCGACAGAGTCCCGCTCTACCAGTCGCCCGCGGACAGCCTTGACCCTCTCAGTGGGAACTTCGTCTTTTTGTGCTGCCATGATTAATTCCACCGCAACAGAAGCCGTATCAGCCACTGGCTGATCGATCGCCGTTAGCGCTGGCTGCGTGAAACGCACGGTGGGAGTGTTATCGAAGCTGATCAATGACAGGTCCGATGGAATATTCAGGCCCATCTCATCCGCAACTGCCAAGCAGCCCAATGCCATCTGGTCGTTGCTCGCGATAATGGCTGTTGGCGGGTTGTCGCCTGAAAGTAATAGTCGTGCTGCCGCTTCGCCTGAAGCTCGTGTAAAGTCGCCGCTTGCAAGCAATCCGTCCATGCTAAGGTTTGCCGCCCGCATTGCTGATCGCCAACCATCTGTACGCCAGGAACTGAGATTATACTCGGGCGAACCTGCGATAAATCCGATCCTGCCATGGCCTTTCGCAATCAGGAATTCGGTGGCCATTCGCGCCGATCCCTCATCATCCATCGAGACTGGAATTCCCGTTCCATTTCCGCGCGACCCGATCCGCACAAATGGAATCCTTTGTTTGGTAAGAAAATTGACGATCAGGGGATTGTCCGAGTGCGGAGGCGTAAGGATTACGCCATCAGGCTGCACGGATGCGAGCGCTGCCGAAAGCTCGCGCTCGACGTGATCATTATGCGTGTCCACCAATTCGATCAGCAAGCGATAGCCGTGCTCGGCACATTTGAGCATTCCGCCCAAGAGCATCTGGTCGACCCAGTCCGTGCCTTCGCGCGCACGCCAATCTGCGATGGTCCTTTCACGGTCATTCAGCGCCAATATAAGGTAAGACTTGGATCCGCTCATCCGCTGGGCGGCGATTGACGGGACATATCCTAGCTTGTCGATAGACGCCTGGACTCGCTCCTTCATCGCCGGGCGCACATTTGGTTCATTATTGATAACGCGGCTTACGGTTTGCAGCGAAACGCCAGCGTCCGCTGCAACGTGTTTGATCGTTACTGATTGCCGGCGTCGCGCCATTCCCTAATCCCGGTCCCAAGTCCTGCAAAAAAGATCGCTAGCGACCTCATGAGAACATTTCCATCCCTGGCCCCAACCAAACACTAACTGATTGGGGAAACTTGCTTTGTAATCGTCGCACACTATGCGCGATACAGGAGGCTATTCGCTATTTGGATGACCAACAAATGAACGTCATTCCGGCGAAAGACAGAGGGGGCCCTTGCCCTAGGCAAAGACCCCCTCTTCCCCTTGACCCCAGATATTAGAAGTCGAAACGGGCTATGAATGTGAAGCGGCGATCGTTGCGGAAGGCCGAACGCGTAAAGCGCGTGCCATCGAAATCAACAATCTGCGAAGTCCTTGTCACTTCGTCGAGCAGATTCACGCCCTGAACCCCGAGCTTCAGATAGTCGGTCACCGAATAGAAGATCGAAGCATCCAATTGACCCGTCGATTCCTGCCAGATCGGCGAGAACGGATAAATGTCATCGCGCGGTGTCACAAGGAATGCCGAGCGCCAGTTATAGGCTGCACGCATTGCCAGCGGCCCCTTCTCGTAGAAGATGGTGCCGTTGATCGTATGCTTCGAAAGACCGGCGAGCGGCTGAAGGA
>DMWU01000147.1 GCA_003483125.1 Erythrobacter sp.
GGCTATCCGGTGAATGTCGTACCCGGCGTAGGAAGCGCCTCTGACGGCAATTATGAAGAGCTGGCCGCGCTGATCCAGGATAGCGAGCGCGGGCGGCAACTTATTCGATTGGTGCGATCTTCCAATGCCCTTGCCAGCATCAAGACGGTCGCGGCTTATGGCGAATTGTTCAATAGCGCCTATTGGGCCAGCCGTCCTTATCGCGGGATGGAAAGCCACCTCTCCAATGCGTGCCAGGCATTGGCCGAATATCTCACCAAGGACGATCGCACCGGCGTTTTTCGCCGCCTTGCTTCGCGCCTGAGAGTCGACGCCCTGAAACTCCACCGACTGCTGGCGCTAATTCCAGACGAGAACCCGCTCGAGGAAAGGGAAAATATCCGGCGCAGCATCGGTGCCGCGCAAGCGCTACGCCTTGCGCTGCTCCAGCATATGTTCATCAAGATTGTCTCGATTCCGGCATTCAGTCGCGCAAATGATATCAGCCGCGACGATGTTCTTGAAATGGTGTTCACGCTGAGGATTGAAGATGCACTTGCGCAATTGCGGCGCGCCTATCCCACCGATTACCCGCAAATCACCGATTTCGCAGTCGATATGCCTAGCGATTACCCTGAGAGCGGCGGGCAAGGTTATGAACTCATCCGGCGCGACTATATCGACCCGATAGAAAGGGCCAACGAACTGGCTCTGCGACTAAGTACATCTATTGCCAACGCTTTTGGCGCGCATGGCTGAAACCCGGTTGCGTTAACTGTCTGGGGCAATGCGTCTCACAAGGGGACGGTGGGCCAAATCCGGCTGGAATTTCTTCCAACTAGTCGTCATCATCCTTCGTGTTCAGTCAAGCGCATTGCGCGGCCAAAGTTTTCCTGGTTCAGTTAGCCTCGCAACGCGCACCGTGATGATCGATCAGGCGGTAGGACGATCATCCAGACGGTATACCGCTTGGGGCTGCGGCGCGATTATGACATCTTATTGTCGTGGGGGTTCGCGCCGCAGCATCCATCCTCCATCTTTCATGGTTACCAATACGCCGCCGATATTTCCGCCTTCTCCGTTCTCAAGCGATTCAAGCAAGCGTGCAGCCGCGCTGCCGCGCGGTTCAGAACCCAGTTCGGCAATTGCACGCATCAGCACCTCGAGCCTGACGGCGCGCGGAGCCTCGGGCCGATAGAATAGTCCTTGATCCAGCGCCGTAACGCAGCGGTCCCATTCTTGCCCTGCCGCCCAATCTAGTGCGTCGGCCGCATCAGCCAAATGGGCGGCGCTTTCCGAAAGAGCCGGCACGTCGATCCAATCTGCACTCGACAATGCATTCCTGATACGCACGCGATCAAATTTCTCGTCACGATTTGATGGATCATCCACCGCATCGAGGCCGGCAGCTTTTACGACATCGACCAGTTCCTGCTTCCGCCATTCTAGCACCGGCCTTACCAGGCCATATTCGCTGCCCGGAACCAAGGCTTGCGCGCGCACACCGGCAAGGCCGGATACTCCGCTGCCGCGGTTGAGCCTCATGATCAAAGTCTCTGCCTGATCGTCTGCCTGATGGGCGGTCGCCAGCAAACGCAGGCTTTCATCCTCCATCCACTTGGCCAACGCGCGATATCGCGCATCACGTGCTTGAGCCTGCAGGTTTCCGGCTGCGACCTTCACATTCAAGATTGTATGCGAGACGCCCAATTCTTCGCAAAGTTCTGCCACCAGCGTGGCTTCGCCTTGGCTTTCAGGGCGCAACCCGTGATCGACAGTGGCGGCGTAAACATCGCCGGGTCGCGCAGCATTTGCCAGCAATAGGAGAGCTAGGCTGTCCGGTCCGCCAGACACGGCCACGCCAAGCGTTTCGCCCTCTGGCCAAAGCGATGCGCAGTCCGCGCGAAAGCGCGCGATCAAATGCGGATGAAGTGCCCTATCAATTACCCGACTTCCTCATTCTGCGAGCCTCTCAATCGCAATCGACATTTTGTCGGCCAGCCTCATACTGGTCCTGCAAACGGCCCGACGCCAATGCAGGATAGGTTTCGCCAAATTCAGCCAATGCTATGCAGGCACGGTTCGTATCGCCCAGAGCCAGCATTGAATCAGCCAAGTAGAGCAGGCTGTCGCCAGCCCGCCGCCCCTGCTTGTCCGCCTGGTAATTCCGCAGGAACCAGCGTGCTGCTTCCTCGGCCATTCCATCATCCAGATAGGCGCGGCCCAACAGATTGCGGCCATAGGTCACAAGTTCGTGTTCGGGATAGCCCTCCAGGAATATCCCCAATTGATGCCGAGCCTCCGGGAAGAAACCCGCATTCCATAAGCGGAAGCCGTAAATATACTCGTCGGCCCCTGCATCGTCGGATTCCGGCTTTGCAATCGCCTGGACTGCAGCTAGCCTCTCATCGGTCGGACCGGCAGCTTCTTGCGCAGCAGGCTCGGCTGGTAAGGCTTCCTCCGTCGTTTCGCCCGATTCTCCCCCAGTCATTGCCGCAAGGTTGGCTTCAGAGGCGGAAGTCTCACTTTCTTCTGCCGGCTCCTGAGCCGCGGCGGCGGCCTCAGCCTGCTGCCGTTGTGCCTCCTCAATTGCTGCAAGTCGCTCTTCAAGCTGCGAAACAGCATTGCTGTTTTCCTCGGTGCGCGCGGTAAGCCGCTGCAATTGCGCTTCGAGCGCATCCAGCCGCGCCAGAATGTCAGTCACGGCCGTAGTCGATGGTGTAGTCGTCGTTGTGCGTGCAGTTTCGCCAGCCGCTATCTCGGGCTCAAAATATCGCGTGTCGCCTCCGGGGAACACTTTGCGCTGCAAGGCACGGATTTCGGCCTCGATCTTGCGCAGTCGCGCTTCTTCAAGATTGTCCTGTGCCAGTGCGGGGGCTGGCACCGCAGCAACGCTCACGCAAAGGGTGATTGCCGCCAACGCTCTTAGAAATGATGGAATTCTTGCCATGATCCTTGCTCTTTTTTCCCTGACGGGGCCTGATTAGACAATAATCCTGCGCTCAACATGAATGGAGACGGAATCTTGCCTCAAGCGCTGCCCACTAGTCGAGCAGGCATCGAGCAAAATCGGGGGAAAGCGCAAACCGGCCTAGTTGTTGACTATGGCCCCCGAACCATCATTGCGCGCCAGCAATGCTTCTGCCGAGATCACTACATCGCGCATGACAGATTCCTCTTCAGCGAGCTTTGGTACTGGGCGCCCATCGATCGTGATGGCGAAGGCATCGGGGCGGCCAGTCCAAATCCGGGGGCTCTCCGCTTCCAACGGGATTTCGAACCGCTCGCCAGCTGCCATCTGCTTTTCCATCAGACGCCGCCCGTCAGTGTCATAGAATCGCACCCAAACGCCATCTTCCAGAGCGGTAAAGGCCACCTGCCCGTCACTTGTGATGGCTTGCGTGGTTTCGGCAACTTGCTCACCTTGTATTTGGCCAACTTGGGGTCCATCCATCTCGCCGACGTCAGCCACTATGGGATCGGGACCAATTCCGATGCCCGATCGTTGGGCGAAGTACGAACCCGCGCCAATCATGAGGACCAAAGCCGCAATCGCTGTTGCCCATGCAAGCCCGCGTGAGGGCACCTTGCCCGGATCACCCGGCTCGAAGGACATGAGATAGCCTGGAACGCTATCTTCTTTCGGCGCCAACTCGCCCCGAACGAGATCAGCTACCTCACTCTCATCCAGTCCGAGAACTTGCGCATATGTGCGCGAAAACCCAATCGCGTAGGTGCGCGCGGGGAGCTTGGTAAATTCGCCGTTCTCAATCGCATCGAGATGACGCGTAGGTATCCGTGTTTTCTCTGCAATCTCGCCAATTGTCAGACCCTGCTCATTTCGCACGCGGCGAAGCATCTGGCCCGCGCTTTCCAGCGGCAATTCTTCGGCGACCTCTTCCTCGACTTCTTCCATGACCCGGCCTTGGATTATTTTTTTGGCTTTTTGATTACGGGGAAGAGAAGAGTAGGAAATACCTACTGTCAAGTAATTGTAATGAAATCATAGCTCAATTGCGACGAGACGCCGCTTCGCTCAGTCAAATTCAATTCCGCGCTCTTTCGCCCACGCCTGCAGGTTCGCACGTAAATCGCAGCCTGGATCAGCCAACCAATCATTCATCGCCGATGAGATCTCGTTGAGATCGACCCTGCGGACAAGTTCCTTGATCGGGCCAACGGCAGCCGGAGTTATTGACAGGCGTCGATAGCCGATACCCAGCAGCGCTAGGGCTTCCAGCGACCTGCCCCCCATCTCGCCGCAAATACCGATTTCAGCATCATAACCAGCGCTGGTTTGTAGCACACGGCGCAAGAAGCGCAGGATTGCGGGACTGAGCCAGTCATAACGCTCGGCAAGTTTGGGATTGGCCCTGTCAGCCGCAAACAAGAACTGCGTCAGGTCGTTCGTCCCGATCGAAACAAATCCGACTTTTGGTAGGAGTAAGTCGAGCATTTCCGCCAATGCAGGTACTTCCAGCATGGCACCATAATTGATTGCTTCGGGGACAATCTTCTTCTGCCGTTTGAGGAAGGCAAGCTGCTCTTCAAATACCTGCTGCGCGGCATCGAATTCCCAAACTTCCGACACCATCGGGAACATGACATGTAGCGTTCGTCCAGCTGCCGCCTCCAGCAAAGCCCGCGCTTGCGCCTTGAGCAAGCCTTCGCGTTCCAGCGCCAACCGCAATGCACGCCATCCCATCGAGGGATTCTCGTCCTGTACGCTGGTGTCGCTCCGCAAGTAAGGTACAGCCTTATCGCCGCCGATATCGACGGTGCGAAAGATTACGGGGCGTTCGCCGGCGGCGTCCATCACATCGCGGTAAAGACGCGTCTGCCTCTCTCGCTGAGGCAAAGTTGCAGAGACCAGGAACTGAAATTCGGTCCGGAACAATCCGACCCCGTCAGCCCCAGTAAGCTGCAACGCATTCATGTCGTCGCGCAGCCCGGCATTCATCATCACCTGGATACGCGTGCCGCACCGAGTGAATGGCTCGACATCGCGCAATTCTGCATAGGCGGCCTGCCGTTCGCGCGATTTCGCAAAGCGTCGATCGAACGCTTCTGCGATCTGCGCGGTCGGACGTACAGTTGCGACAGCCTTGCTGGCATCGAGCAGGATTTCATCGCCCTCGCAGACCACCGCTCGCAAGCCATTCGCCCGCCCAAGGACAGGGATGCCCATGGCACGCGCGACTATCACAACATGCGCGGTGAGCGACCCTTCTTCCAGAATCACACCCTTGAGCCGCCTGCGATCATATTCGAGTAATTCGGCGGGTCCCAGATTGCGAGCAATCAGGATCGTATCGCGCTTCAGCCCCTGCGAAGCGGCAGTTCCCAACTGGCCGGCAACGATCCGCAGCAGTCTGTTCGAAAGATCTTCCAGATCGTGCATCCGGTCAGCCAGCAGCGGATCGTCAATCTCGCGCATGCGCATCCGGGTACGTTGCTGGACACGTTCAATCGCAGCCTCCGCGGTCAACCCGCTATCAATCGCTTCGTTGATGCGGCGGCTCCAGCCTTCGTCATAGGCGAACATCTTGTAGGTCTCGAGCACCTCTTCATGCTCGCCGCCGCCGCGAAATTCGGCTTGGCTGGCCATGTGTTCGATCTGCTCGCGCATACGATCGAATGCGCTGTAAACCCGGTGTCTCTCCGCTTCGATGTCATCGGCCATGACTTGGTCGATAGTAACCCGTGGTTGGTGGAATACGGCGGTACCGGCTGCCAGGCCCTTGACCAGCTTCAGACCCGAAATTGTCTGCATGCCAGTTTGTGCTTCGCTTAATGCAGCAGGGTCGTGTTCATCGATCAGGCCTGCATTGGCGATCACCTCGCTGAGCACCATGGCGGTCGTCTGCAAGGCCTCGATCTCTACGTCTTCATAACGCCGCTGCTCGACATGCTGGACCGACAGGACGCCCACTGCCCGCTCGTGATAGACAATCGGCACGCCGGCAAAAGAATGGAACTTCTCCTCCCCCGTTTCGGGTCGATATTTGAAGTCTGGATGCGCCTTGGCTTCAGCCAGGTTGAGTGTCTCGACCTGCTGGGCAATCGTGCCGGTCAAACCTTCGCCGATCGCCATTCGGGTAACGTGAACGGCGCTCTTGTTAAGTCCGCGGGTAGCAAAAAGCTCGAGCATGTGGTCGCGTAACAGATAGATCGAGCAGACCTCGCTATCGAGGCTCTCGCCGATAATCTCGACGACACGATCCAGCTTGCCCTGCGCATGGATGCGCGAGGCCATAACCTCATGCAAGCGGGTGAGAATCTGTCGGGCGGAAGAGGCAGCGGTCATGATTCAAACGCCTACATCACAGTAGGCCAAAAACAAAATGTCTGGACGTATCACGCGCCAGTCAATCTTGAGCGCCTTAAATAGAGAACCCTTTGTCTTGCTCGCTTTCAGATTGCGGCAAGTTCCTCCTTTATTCGGAGTTTCTTCTTCTTGAGTTCCTGAATCATCGCATCGTTGGGTGCTGGCCGGTTCAACTCCGCTCGGATCTTGGCTTCGATGCCGGCGTGCTTGGACTGAAGGGCGGTGACGTGCGATGATTCCATGAGAATCTCCTGCCTGGGTTAGGTTACCTCAACAGCGACTCGGCCACGCGCGGGCGAGCCGCGAATTGTCATCAAACCACAAGATGCCTATCTTGCAAAGCGATTCCGATAAACAATTCCAATGATTGCGATTCCTGACCGCAAGATTGCAACGAAGGGGAAAAGCGGGTGAGTGAACAAGAGCTTCGCAAGCGATTGGAATTGCTCAAGACCGAGCATCGCGACCTTGACGCGGCAATTGCAGCCCTGCTGGAATCAGGTTCGTCCGACCAGCTCCAGATTGCCCGGCTCAAAAAGCGGAAACTGGCGCTGAAAGATCAAATCGCACTGATCGAGGATAGTCTGCTCCCCGATATTATCGCCTGAAGCAGCGTATCTTTCGCCTCGCATTTGTGCCGCTTTGGGACATCGGCCCAGAAACGGGGGAACATTATGGTTTCCAAGCTGGTTTTAAGGTGAATCTAGGCTTAGCCCCCAGCCTATGAACCGCACGAAAAATCTTTCGCGACCGATCATTGAATCGCTTTACACCGAGGCGCTTGTGCTCGCCGACGAGGTGCGTGCAGTTTTTGCTCTTGCCCAGGATTCATCAACGATAGCTGTCAGCGATCGCGTCAAGCTCGCCTTGTCTTCGGAAGGCCTCAAGACGACCACACGCATGATGCATGTGCTCGCCTGGTTACTCAATCAAAGAGCGCACTACTCCGGCCAGATGAGCCAGGAAAACCTGCGCAAGCACGGTCGCCTCCCTAATGATCGTGGCCCGCGCGAGGAAGACCTTGAATTGCTTGAACCAGCAACCCGCGAACTGATTATTGAAACCGTGCATCTCCATCGCCGAATTGCTCGCCTCGATCGCGCCTGGAGCGAAGGATTTGAGGCCCGCCCTGACGTCCATTTGATGCATGAGAAGCTAGGCCGGGCAATGCTGCGGCATTAGGCGCGCGGCAAATGAAGTTCACATATTGGTTGGCAAATTCTAGGTCGCCTCGAGCGCCTTGGCCCATTGCGCAAGCCGTTCCTGCCTGATGCTGTCATCCATATCGGCATCGAACCTGCTCAACTCGCCGCGCATGGCCGAAGCCGCCTCTTCCAGTGAAGGGTAAAGGCCCGCCCCCGTTGCCGCCAGCATCGCCGCCCCCAATGCTGTGGTCTCAACTAAGGCCGGGCGCTCGATCGGCAAGTTGAGCATATTGGCGATATCCTGCGCCATCCAGTCATTGGCAGACATACCGCCATCGATGCGCAAGCTCTGCCAGGGTGCACCGTCAGCCGCAAAGCCGCGAGCAAGATCATGTGTCTGGTGCGCCATAGCCTCTAGCGCTGCGCGCGCAATCTGGGCCTTTCCGCTGGCGAAACTGAGCCCGATAATGGCGCCGCGCGCCTCGGCATCCCAATGCGGTGCGCCTAGTCCGCTGAGGGCAGGAACAATCATTACCCCGCCAGTATCGGGGACCGACCGCGCCAGATCCTCAGTTTCCGATGCAGTTTCGAGAATACCCAGTGAATCGCACAGCCATTGGACCAGGGACCCCGCAACAAAAACTGAACCCTCCAGCGCATAGGCACGCTCACCACCAAGCTGGTAGAGGACGGTTCCAAGCAGCCGGTTTTTCGAAGCGGGTATGGCATCGCCCATATTGGTGAGGACAAACGCCCCGGTGCCATAGGTCGCCTTTGTCTCGCCGGGATTGAGGCATGCCTGGCCGATAGTGGCTGATTGCTGGTCGCCTGCCAGCCCGGTGATGGGGATCTCTGCTCCTAGCCATTCTTTCTTCGCAATTGCGAGTTCACCCGCATTGTCGACCACACTGGGTAGCGCGCCATGCGGCACGCCGAAGAGCTCGCACAGCCCCTCGTCAAATTGCGCTCCGCCAAGTTCCATCAGCAAGGTACGGCTGGCATTGCTGGCATCGCTGATATGCGTGTCCCCGGAAAGCTTTGCGACCAGCCAGCTTTCAATTGTACCAAAGGCTAATCGTCCTGAGTCTGCGGCGTTCCGAACAGCCTCGTCATTATCGAGCAACCAGCGCATCTTGGTGCCAGAGAAATAGGGATCGAGAAGCAGCCCGGTTCGGACCTGCACCTCCTTTTCATGCCCCGCATCGCGCAAACCAGCACAAAATTCAGCGGTCCGCCGGTCCTGCCATACGATCGCGCGTGACAATGGCTCCAGCGTCTCGCGATCCCATGCAACCACGGTTTCGCGCTGGTTGGTAATGCCGATAGCGGCAATCTGGCTCGCACCGCCGACCTCCTCAGTCACATCGCAGGCGCAAGCAAGCGTTTTGTCCCAAATCTCAGCCGCATCATGCTCAACCCAGCCGCCCTTGGGATAATGCTGCGTGAGTTCGCGCTGCGCGCTGGCACGAAGGCTGCCATCCGGCGCGAACAGCATGGCACGGGTCGAAGTTGTCCCTTCGTCGAGAACTAAGATGTAATCTCCCATAAGGATCACCTAACCTTTCGTAACATCCCAAGTCGAGCCGGAATTTGCTCTCAGCCCTCGACTTTGCCCGATACGAGCGGCATGAGTATGGAATGGCACTACCACCAAAACCATGGCCGACTGGAAAGGCCGAGCAGTGCGAACCGCTGGTACGCCGCGTACTCGCGCCCAATCCTTCGCCCTACACCTACACAGGCACACAGACCTATATTGTGGGTGCCGATAGCGAAGTCGCCGTGATCGACCCCGGCCCGGCGGAGGAGGAGCACATCTCTGCAATCCTCGAGGCCATAGGAGATGCCACTGTCAGCGCCATCATGTGTACCCATACACATCGCGACCATTCGCCTGCCGCCGCGCCGTTAAAGGAGAAAACAGGCGCAGCAATCGTGGGCTGTGCGCCACTGGTAATCGACAGCGACCTGCCGCGCTCTGACGAAGCGTTTGACCCAACCTATGCACCTGACAGAGTGATGGACGACGGCGAGGCGATGACCGGGCTTGGATGGACTTTGCGAGCACTCCATACGCCAGGCCATACATCCAACCATCTATGCTTCGCCCTTGAAGAAAGCGGCGCGCTGTTCACAGGCGATCATGTGATGGGCTGGTCCACCAGTGTCGTGATCCCGCCCGATGGCGATATGGGCCTCTACATGAAGAGCCTTGAACGACTGCAACAGCGCGAAGACCGAGTTTACTATTCAGCCCATGGCGAACCCATCACCAAGCCGCGCCAATTGGTGCGCGGCATGATCGGCCATCGTCGCCAGCGAGAAAACCAGATCATGCGCCTGTTGGGCGAGCGCTCACGACCAATCCCTGAATTCATTCCAGAGATGTATAAAGGGCTGGACAAGCGCCTGATCCCTGCCGCGCAAATGAGCGTCGAGGCACATTTACTCGACCTGGAGGCGCGGGGCCGTGTGCATCGCGAAGGCGAAGTCTGGAGTGCGGCCTAAAAATGCGCGCTGAAGCTAACGACTGCGCCCATATCGTCGGGCCCGTTGGCATAGTGCCCCGGTTCTCTGCTGTAGAAGATGCTGGCTGAGCCATAGCCCCATAGGAACGGGCCGCGCCAGGCTAGTTCACCCAACAATTCGCGACCTTCAGGGGCGAGTGAGAACCGACGCAGGCCAAATTCTGGCGTCTCGGTCGAATAGTCATAGGCGATTGGCAGGTTCAGTTGCAATCCACCCGAATGAACCCGCAGGGGCTGGCTCACTCGCAGGCCGATCATGTCGCCTCTGGTAATCGTGTCTGCGCGCGCAAGGTCGAGCGAAAAGGCATTGCTCCATAGTTTGGAGCCGCCCGCAATTACTTCCGATTGCCGTGCTATGGTCAGCCCCTGGCGATAGCTCGCACCCACCTGCCACTTGGTGTCGATGCTCTTGCGCAAGGACAGGTCCGCAAACAGGCTATCCGCGCCATGAGTGCCCAGCGCCTCATGGAACCAGGCACCCATGACAGTATCTTGCTCATCCATCCAGCTAAGGCCGAGGACAGTCTCAATCCCCGCAATCTGCCCATCCAGGGATATGCCGACATTTCGCACGGTCCGCTCTTCGCGGGGCGTACCTATTGGCAGGTCGAGACGCAATTGCGAGCCAATTAGCGCCTCGCCCTCTTCAGCGAAAAGAGTCAGCCCCCAAGGCCCCGCCTGATGTCGCAGCGCGAAAGAGAAATCGCTGTCGCGGAAGAAACCGCTGCCATTATTTGCCGTGCCTGCAATCTTGAATACCGGTCGTGCCATCGCGGGTGTATCGCTCCGCAAATAGGCGACCAGTCCGCTTGCCGATTGCGCATAGGCAAGGCCAATCTTGGTGTCCGGCGCGATCCGCGCGGCAATGCGGGCCGCAAGCACTTGGGATCTTTGCGCATCCTCTTTGCTCAATCGTAGTTCTTTTGCCGCCCCGGATGGCTGAACTTGTGAGTACTCACCCACCGTAAATGCTAGAGCCAACCCGTCTGAGCGACCGGTGAGCGTCCTCTCGCCGCTGCCGATTGCACCCAGCAGGCGCTCAGATATAGCTGCTCCCCGCAATCTGCCAGTCAGATCGAAAGAGTAGGCACGCTGGTACTTATCAAGGATGATCGCGTTCAATGTCTGTCCGCCGGTGGCATCGCCCATGGCCGATGAGGCGATCGCGAAATTGTCCGCCAATGCCAAGCTGTTACCCGTTCCGGCCAATGTTGTCGTACCGCTGGGCGCAATGGCAGCGGCAATATCCAATATGCCACGTCCATAAATCGCATCGATTCCGGCCGCGCCAGCATCACGTGCCGTATCTAGCAAGATCTCGACGATCTCTTGCCCGGTCAGGTTAGGAAACGCCTGCGCCAACAGGGCCACGGCACCGGCCACCTGCGGGGCAGAAAAACTGGTGCCCGAGAAAAGCGTTACAAACTGCTGCCCATTGATCGTTTCGACGAAAATCTCGCCATTGTCATAAACGCAGCAGATCCCCTGCCCCCGTGCATTGAGATAGAACGCCGCATCATTACCCGCACGATTTGCGAAATCGGAGATCTCGCCATTTTCGTCGACAGAACCGACAATGATGACATTGCCATTACCCGCTGCAAGCAGGTCAGACGCGAAGGGGTCTGGCTGGTTCGGATCAATGCCCGCTTCTGATCCGTCACCACCATTGCCCGCCGAAACTACGATCACCACACCAGCGGCCGCAGCCCGCGCCACCGCGTTGGCAACCAAGGCAGAGGCACCGCCGCCGCCCAGGCTTATATTTATTACATCAGCACCCGATGCGACCGCCAGATCAATCCCGGCTGCGATATTTCGATCATCGAACAGGCAACCTAATGACGGGTCATCCGGCGTATCGGTTCCGCACGAACCAGGATCATCCGCCCTGATTACCAGGACCTGCGCATCCCAGGCAATTCCAAGTACGCCTTTATCATCGCGCGCGGCAGCAGCCACCATTGCCACATTGGTGCCATGGTCGTCCTCTGCATTGATGCTGCGATCGCCGGCGACATCGGCAGAATCGGGATGAATTCGTCCATCAAATTCAGGGCTGTCCTCGTCAATTCCAGTATCAATCACAGCAATTACTGAACCATCGCCGGTAATGCCATCCTGCCATGCGGAAACAGCATTATGAAAGTCTGGCCCATCAGACCGACGGAATTCCGCC
>DMWU01000259.1 GCA_003483125.1 Erythrobacter sp.
CCTCGACATTGTGCTGCTCCCACAAACCTCCGGCATCACGGAAAGTATCGATCCCGCTGTCAGCGGAAATGCCGGCGCCAGGGAGTATGACAATGTTGCGAAAGTCAGCCATGTCGCACATGAAGCATGGTGAAGCGGAGGTAGGCAATGGCGCAGTTTGGAATCATCGGGCACAAGGGGCGCATGGGGCAGGTGCTGCTGAAAGCCGTGGCCGAGGCAGGGCACGAGGTATCAGGCGGCGTTGACGAGGGGGATCAACCTGGTCCGCTGGCGACTCGCTGCGATGTTCTGGTGGATTTTTCAGCACCCGGCGCTCTCCAGGCCAATCTGGACGCAGCGCGAGTCGCTGGAATTCCGATAGTCGTGGGCACGACCGGGCTGGAAGAAGCACATCACGCTGCGATTGATGCCGCCGCACAGGCAATCCCGATTCTTCAGACAGGCAATACTTCTCTGGGCGTCACTTTGCTTGCACATCTGGCGCACGATGCGGCCAGCAGGCTGGACAATAATTGGGATATCGAGATTGTCGAAATGCACCACCGGATGAAGGTCGATGCACCATCGGGCACGGCCTTGCTTCTCGGAGAAGCAGCCGCACAAGGGCGCGGGATCGATTTGGCGAGCCATAGCGAGCGTGGCCGCGACGGGGTTACAGGCGCACGCAAGCAGGGCGCGATCGGTTTTGCCTCATTGCGAGGCGGGACGGTGGCAGGCGATCACAGCGTGATCATTGCGGGAAGCGAGGAGCGCATCACCCTTACACATAACGCCGAAAACCGCATGGTCTTCGCCAGAGGTGCAGTGAAAGCGGGCGAATGGCTGATCGGCAAGGAGCCGGGTCGTTATACTATGCCGCAGGTGCTGGGGCTCTGATCACCAACAATGACTAAAGACCAGATTTTCGAGTTCTTCCGCCGTTTGGCAGGCGACAATCCCGAGCCTGAGACCGAGCTGGAATATGGCAATGCCTACCAGCTTGTCGTGGCAGTGGCCCTGTCAGCACAGGCGACCGATGTGGGCGTGAACACGGCGACGCGGCGCCTGTTCCAGGAAGTCGAGACGCCTGAGCAAATGCTTGAACTGGGCGAAGATGGTTTGAAAGAGCACATCAAGACGATCGGCCTGTTCAATTCCAAGGCCAAGAATGTGATCGCGCTGAGCCAGTTGCTGGTCGACGAGTATGGCAGCGAAGTACCTGACACTCGAGAGGACCTGGTCCGCCTGCCCGGCGTTGGCCGTAAGACAGCCAATGTTGTGCTCAATTGCTGGTTCAAACATGAAACCTTTGCGGTCGATACGCATATCCTGCGCGTCGGCAATCGCACGGGCCTCGCCAAAGGAAAGATACCAGAACAGGTCGAGACCAAACTGGAAAAGCGCGTGCCGCAGCCGTTCCGGCTCCACGCCCATCATTGGCTGATCCTGCATGGCCGCTATGTCTGCAAGGCGCGCACGCCCGAATGCTGGCACTGCCAGCTCACCGACCTTTGCAGTTTCCGAAAGAAGGTGCTGGAGAAACCTAAACGCTAGACATCGTCTGCGCTGATCATTTCGGCACGGTCGATTTCATTGGTCAGCGAAGCCACCGTAGTCGCCACTGCCGCATCTCCGGAGACATTGGTAGTGGTGCGCATCATATCCATGATGCGGTCGACACCGGCCACGAATGCAATCGTTTCAAGCGGCACGCCCACGGCGCCGAATACCAGCGCCATCATGATCAGCCCTGCGCCCGGGATGCCAGCCGCACCGATCGCGCCCAGCGTGCCCAGAATTGAGATGAGGAAATAGTCGCCCAGGCTCAAATCCACGCCGAATATCTGCGCGCCGAATAGCGTGGCGAGGCCCAGATACATGGCCGTGCCGTTCATGTTAATCGTCGCGCCGAGCGAGATCACAAAGCTGGCCACCGAATTGGAAATGCCTAGGTTGCGGCGCGCACAGCGCAGCGTAACCGGCAATGTGGCGTTGGAACTGGCCGTGGAATAGCTCACTGCAATCGCATCGATAATCCCGCGGAAGAAATCGCCCACCGGCAAGCGAGCGATGAACTTTATCATCGAAGAATACATCACAAGGATGATGAGCAGACAGCCCAGATAGTTCAGGAATACCAGTTGGCCGAGCGCTGAAAGTGCAGAGACGCCCAGCGTACCTGCCACCCAGGCCATCAACGCAAACACACCAAAGGGTGTGAGTTCCATCACGACCATGGTGACTTTCTGCATCACGACCGCACCGGATTCGAAGATCCTGAGCACAGGCATCCCATCATCCTTGGCCATCAGGATACCGATTCCCATCAGCAGGGAGAAGACGATCAGCGGCAGCACATTGACGTCGGCCATTACCTGGACGGGGCTCTGTGGAACCATGCCAAGCAACATGTCACGCCAGGTTGTTTCATTTGGCGCGGGAATTGCCCCCATCTCGATCGCAGAGGTATCTACGCCAGTACCGGGCTGAAGAACCGTGCCCAGAAACAGGCCTAGCCAGACTGCGATCTGCCCGCTCACTACGAACAGCAGCAGAGCGCGCCAGCCAACACTGCCCAGTTTGCGCAAATCACCGATAGAAGCGACCCCGGCAACAAGGCTGAAGAAGATCAGCGGCACGACCAGCATCTTGATGAAGGCGACGAAGACATCGCCAATAATTTTGATACTCTCAGCCTCAGGCCCCCAGAACAGGCCCAATGCGATACCCAGCACAAGCGCGCCGATCACGCGCTGCCATAGCGGTATGGCAAACCAGGCTTTGAACATCGCGAACTCTCCCTCTTATCCTTGTTGCAGCACCGTCGTGGCGATGCGTGCGTAAATTCGGCTTAGCGTATCAAGGTCAGCCAATGCCACCGCTTCATCGCGTTTATGCATGGTGGCGTTGCAAAGGCCGAATTCGATTACGGGGCAGATATCCTTCAGGAAACGTGCATCTGACGTGCCGCCCGTTGTCGATGCCTCGGGCTTGATACCAGTCTCTTGCTCAACCGTATTGGCAATGATCTCAGAAAATTCGCCCGGCGGGGTAAGGAAAGCCTCGCCATAGATTTTCTGCCGCGCGGTTCCGCCGTGCCGCTCCACCACTTCGCGCACCTTCGTGCCGATCTCATCGCCCGTATGGGTTGAGTTGAAACGGATGGATACGCGCGCACTGGCAAGGTGCGGGATGACATTGCTGGCCGGATTGTCGACCGTAAGATCGAGGATTTCGAGATTGCTTGGCTGGAACCAGTCATTCCCTTCGTCGAGCACCATGGCATCGAGTTCTGCCAGGATTGCCACCAGCCGCGGAATCGGATTGTCGGCCAGATGCGGATAGGCAACGTGGCCTTCGCTGCCCTCGACATCGATCCACAAGATTGTTGAACCGCGCCGCCCGATCTTCATCATGTCGCCCAGCTGGTTCACGCTTGTGGGCTCGCCGACGAGACACAGGTCGGGCGCGTGGCCCTCGCTACGCATATAATCGATCAATGCCCGCGTGCCGTGCTGCGCATGGCCCTCTTCATCGCCTGTGATGATAAAGCTGATCGTGCCGGCATCTTCGGGGATATCGCCAACAGCTTCGACCATGGCGGCAATCGCGCCCTTCATGTCGACCGCGCCGCGACCGTATAACAGCTCGCCGCGCACCTCCGGCGCAAAGGGGGCTGCGGTCCAGCCTTCGCCCGGCGGCACAACATCCAGATGGCCTGCAAAGGCAAAATGCCGTGATCCTTCCGGCCCGCGCCGGATGGCGTAAAGATTTTCTACCGGCGCATCCTCGCTGCCATCCTCACCATCGCCCGCAATGAAACGATGGACTTCAAAGCCCAATGGAGCGAGCAAATCCTCCATCACATCGAACACCAGCCCGCGCGCGGGCGTAACGCTGGGGGCAGCGATCAGTTTCTCCGCAAAGGATTGTGCCACGCCCAATTATTTCTCCGGCTCTGGCAGTGGACCTGGGGCGAAGGCGCTTTCCAGCAGTTCTGCGATGCGCAGGCCCGCCTGCTGTACGCGCCGCCGCGCAACGGGTGCTGCCTCGACAATATCCTGCTGCGTCAGGGCAGTCGCGTCCGGCAAATCCCCTCTGCATGGATTGCGATCAAAGGCGTTGGGATAGACAATATCGCGCGACAATTGCCAGCTCTCGCGCCCCCAATCCGCGGCGCTACCACCGCCAAGTTCTGCACGCTCGCTATCCTTGTAGCGGCGAACAATCGCTCCATCACCGCTAGTGATCGCGCGCTCGGCCAACGCCCCATCCCAGATACGATGAAGATTGAGGTCGGGCACGATGCCATAGTCGGTTGTACGATCATTGCCGCCACGATCATTCTTGTCGCCTGAATGGAGGGGCTGGTGAATGTCGCCGGCAAAGTGGACCATGAAGGCCAGCGCTTGCAGTCGCAAATGATCTGGCAAACTCTCATCGGCGAGGACGCGGTGGTTACGCTCGATCTGCGCAGTCACACAATTTCCGCCGGAACAGTTGGCGCGCGGCTGATAGGCCTCGCAGATCGGTGTCGTGCGATAATGCCAAGCGAAGGTATAGCCCCAGCGCCAGAAATCCTTGCGGATACAATCAGGCCAGACCGAGGCGTCTTCGAGCGATTTGAGGTCGCATCCTGGAGTTCCCAGTTGCGCCTCTGACTGGATCAGGCGCGCTATCTTTGCGCGCGTTGCCGAACTGACATTGGCAAGGGCGATTTTCGCAGTGATACGGTGCCCGTAGAAGCCCCAGGCATTTGCAGGCACTGGAATGACGAGCGCAATTACAAGAAGGCATTGCAGCAATCCTGCCTTCCAACTGGGGCCATGCAGATGTTTCACTCTTCTCCCTCCTCAAAACGTCCAATTACCCAAGCCTCATCCTTGGCGGCTGCGATCCACGTCTCGAGCCATTCGTGTTCCCAAAGCGCCTGCATATATGCCTCTGCAAAACCAGGGACCGAAACGCCATAGGTGATGAAACGCGATACGATCGGAGCATAGAAAATATCTGCAGCGCCAAATGTGCCAAACAGGAAGGGGCCGCCCTGCCCAAAGCGCGCGCGCGCCTCGGCCCAAAGTGTGAGAATGCGCACGATATCTGATCGGGACGCATTGCTCAGCTCTTTCTCGACCCGGCGTCGAATATTCATCGGGCATTCGCTGCGCAACGGCGTGTAAGAGCTATGCATTTCCGCAACCATTGCGCGTGCCATGCCGCGTGCCGCTTCATCCTTGGGCCAAAAACGATCACGACCAACCTTGTCGGCGAGGTACTCCATAATCGCTAGGCTATCCCAGATAACATTCTCGCCATCCCACAGCACCGGCACCTTGCCATTGCTGGGCTGGAGTTCGCTTTCGTTGAGCTTTAACTGGTCCCAGTCATTTCTGCCGATATCCAGGGTCTGCTCTTCGAAATGCAGGCCAGACTGTTTAAGGGCCAACCAGCCGCGCAGCGACCAGCTAGAGTAATTCTTGTTGCCCAAGATCAGCTTCATTTGCGAATTGCTCCTTCGCGCTCTGGCTAGCAGCCCTACGGGTTCAGGATAGGACTGTCGAGACTGAACAGGAGGGACGCTTGGCATTCAAATTTTTGCCGCGTAATTACAGCTAATGAGCCTGCGCCCCTTCCACCTAGCATTCCCGGTCGACGACCTTGATGCGGCCCGCGAATTCTATGGCGGAGCGATGGGATGCGCAGAGGGGCGAAGCAGCGATCAGTGGATCGACTTCGACTTTTACGGGCATCAGATCGTGGCGCATCTTTCTGCGGAGGGGGCAGGTGATCGCCTGAAGAACCCCGTCGACGGGCATGGTGTGCCCGTTCCGCATTTCGGCATAGTCCTGACCATGGAACAATGGCAGGAACTGGCAGACCGCCTCACCGAAGCAGGAACGGAATTCGTGATTGCGCCGACCATCCGCTTCAAGGGCAAGCCCGGGGAGCAGGCGACCATGTTTTTCCGCGATCCGGCGGGCAATGCGATTGAGATGAAAGCCTTTGCCAGCGACGATATGCTGTTTGCGAGCTAAATTCCGGCGTCTGAAACAACCGCGGCACGCAATTCTACGATCCCCATGCCCTTCTCGCTGCTCGTTACGTGTAGTTTGGGGAATGCTGCGGGGTGCTTGCGCGCTTCGTCTGATACGGCTTTGACGACCTTTTCAAGCTCGCTTGCCTTGATCTTGTCAGCCTTGGTCAGGACGAGACGATAACTGACGGCGGCTTCGTCGAGCATCTTCATCATATCGCGGTCGACATCTTTCAGGCCGTGGCGGCTATCGACCAGCAGCAAAGTACGATGCAGCACTTGTCGACCGCGCAGATAGTCGCGCACGGTGCGCTTCCACTTCTCGACGACTTTGGGCGGGGCCTTGGCAAAGCCATAGCCCGGCATGTCGACGAGGCGAAATTGCGTCGGCTCGCCCACTTCGAAGATGTTGAGCTCTTGCGTGCGCCCAGGAGTAACCGAGGTGCGGGCAATGTTTTTGCGCCCGGTCAATGCATTAAGAAGCGTGCTCTTGCCAACATTTGAACGTCCGCAAAATGCGATTTCCGGAACTGTAGGATCAGGCAGGAATTTGAGCTGCGGTGCCGAAAGCAGGAACTCCACGCGGCCGGAAAAGAGGCGAGATGCCGCCTCTTTCCGTGCGCTTTGCTCTTGCTCTTCCGGCGAAGCCATTGCCTAGCCCTTGGTGTCGCGCGCCGTGGCCCGCTCCTTATCCGCTTTTTCCTTTTCCGCCGCAGCGCGCAACTGCGGATGCTTGGAATAGAGATAGCTTTGCTGCGCCAGCGTAAGGATGTTCGACGTGACCCAGTAAAGCAGCAGGCCCGCTGCAAATGGTGCCATAACGAACATCAGGATCCACGGCATGAAATTGAAAATCTGCTGTTGCATTGGATCCATCGCAGTCGGGTTAAGGCGGAAGGTGAGCCACATCGTAATACCCAGCAGAACTGCAAGGATGCCAATGCCCAGGAAGCCAGGTGGATCGAATGGCAGCAGGCCGAACAGGTTCAGGATCTTGGCCGGGTCGGGCGCAGAAAGATCCTTGATCCAGAGATAGAATGGCTCATGCCGCATCTCGATTGCGAGGATCAGCGTCTTATAGAGCGCGAAGAAGATCGGGATCTGGAGCAGCAGTGGTAGGCAGCCCGCCAATGGGTTGACGCCCTCTTTCTTGTAGAGCGCCATCACTTCTTGCTGCTGCTTCTGCTTGTCATCCTTATAACGTTCCTGGATCGCCTTCATCTTGGGCTGCACGGCACGCATGGCCGCCATGCTGGCAAACTGCTTTTGCGCGATGGGGAACATCAAAGCGCGCACAAGGATGGTGAGCATGATGATGGCCAGGCCGAAATTGCCCGAGAATTCGGCAAACTGCCGCAACAGCCACAGCATCGGCTTCTCAAACCATTCGAACCAACCCCAATCGATCGCCTTGCCGAATTTCTCGATACCCATGTTGTCGCGATAATCGTCCAGTACCACGCTTTCCTTCGCGCCTGTGAAAAGGTGGGTCTCACGCATTTGCGTGCCGCCTGCAGCCACAGTCTCAGGCGCATAGATCAGGTCAGCGCGAAACGAACTGTCGCCGAGAGGACGAAACCCCGGTGTTGTATCGGCCGAACTGTCGGGAATGAGAGCCGACAGCCAGTAATTATCCGAGAAGCCGAGCCAATGGGCGCGGCCTTCAGGAGTATAGGCGCCGTCATCGACCAGGTCGTCATAATCTGGGCCATATTCGACCGAGTCGCCGAAGCTGCCCATTGGGCCGGTATGCGAATAAAAGGCACCGAACTGCCCGTCTGACTCGATCCATTTGCGATTGATCAACCCGAATGGCCGAACGACAATCGGTCCGGTGCTGTTATTGGCCACCGTCTGCTTGGCGGTAAGCATGTAGTTATCGTCGATCGACAATTCGATCGCGAATGTCTGGCCCTCGCCATTGTCATAGCTGAGCGTAACAGGAGAATCGATGGCTAAATTGTTGTCGCTGGCAGTCCACACAGTCTGCGGACCAGGCAGTGAAACACCTTCACCAATCCACCCGAACTGGGCAAAATATTGCCCTGGTGTTCCCTGAGGGGCGAACAGCTGAATGGGCGGACTGTCCTCGTCAATTGTCTGGCGATAGTCCTTCAGCTCGATATCGTCGATGCGCGCGCCAACTAGATTGATCGAGCCTTCGACCCGGGCGGCATCTATGCGCACACGATCTCCGCTTGCAAGGGCTTCCTCAAGGTTGATCGGCGCGTCGCCCTCATTCGATACGATAGAACCGCCGGATTCCGCACTTGCAGATTCACCACCGCGGGCGGTGCCCTGCTCGGTCTGCCCACTGATGGAAGCCTGCGGATAGAAATAGCTCAGCGCCGCATCCCATCCCAGGATTAGCAAGGCAGAAAGTGCCACGGCGAGCAGTAGGTTACGCTGATTGTCCAAGGTGGTTTCTCTTCGCTTTCGGAACTATCTGGGAAGGTGTCTTATAATGTCAATACACACATCAAGGTACAGGATCATATCCATGGCCACCCCATGGGTGGCAGCGCATTAGCCGTTTAATCGCCAGCCATCCACCCTTGATGGCACCATATTTTTTTAGGGCTTCGACTGCATATTCTGAGCAGGATGGCGCATAGCGACAAGTGGGTGGAAGAATACGGCTGGGACCTCGTTGCCACAGGCGCGCGATAAATATCAGTATATGCTTCATTTTCGTCCGCCCTTCCGGTTGCCCCTACGCGGCCTTCTGCGCGGCGGATCGCCCTTTCCGGCAAGCGCGCGTTCAAGCGCCTCATTGAGTTCTACTTTCAATTTCTCAAAGTCACGTTCGATCCCGCCTTCGCGAGCAATCAGAACATGATCGTGATCGGCAAGTCCATATTCAGGCAATGCTGCGCGTAGCAGCTCACGAAATCGCCGCTTGAGGCGATTGCGCACCACGGCATTTCCGACTTTCTTGGTCACAGTGATCCCGTAGCGCTTGCCTTCGCCCTGATTGGGATTGGCCAGCAACACGAATCCTGGGCGCGCGACACGCAAGCCGCGGTTGGCGGCTAGGAAATCGGCGCGCTTGCGCATGGTGGAAAGCTGTTCGGTCACAAATCGCTCATACGACAACGGGCTCCCCAAAGGGAGCCCGCAAGGTCAAGCGGTCATCGAACCGCCTTGTCAATTGGATAGCGCGCCCGCTTGGGCACGCACAGGTCAATTTACGCGCAGAGGTTCTTGCGGCCGCGATTGCGACGAGCACGCAATACCTTGCGACCACCGGGGCTTGCCTTGCGAGCAAAGAAACCATGTCGACGCTTGCGCACGAGATTGCTGGGCTGGAATGTCCGCTTCATATCGTCCTCAAAAATCAAAACTGGTGAGCACAAATGAGCTGCGCCACACCAATAAAAAGGGCCGCCTGCGTCGGCGACCGCATATCGAGCGCGCGGTTAGGCGAAGGTGGCCCACGAGTCAAGAGATTGCCTTGCTTCTGCTTCACACGGAATTTGGCGCGGGCGCACTCAACAAGTGATTTAAAAAACGTCATTTTTCTGCTGTTCTTACGCGCTGCAAGGGGTCGCAAGTGGTCGCGCTGGTCAAAACTGTTGCCTATTTGGGGCTGGAGGCGCGCCCGGTAGAGGTGCAATGCCAGGTTGCGCCGGGCCTGCTGCCACGCTTTGCTATTGTCGGCTTGCCCGACAAGGCTGTGAGCGAAAGCCGCGAGCGGGTAAAATCGGCATTGGCAGCAATGCCGAGCTTAATGGAGATGCATTGGAAGAGCTCACTTCGCCCGACGAGGGCGGGCGCAGGCTGCTAATGCAGGCTGCCGAGGCCATGCGGCTATCGGCGCGCGGCTATACGCGCATGTTACGCGTTGCCCAAACGATTGCCGACCTTTCGGCTTCGGAAAGCGTCGGTCGCATCCATATAGCAGAGGCACTCAGCTATCGCAGGCAAGCGCCGCGGGCTTGAACTAACCCGCAGCTGCTCTCTTTACTGCGTCCAGATCAATCACGTCGCCTCGTTCGAGCGAATCGGCAGCTTCGGAATGGCTACCATCAGCGCGAATGCCGACATTCTCGCGTGAGACCATCCATAGATCCTGATGATGCAGGATGCGGCCATCATGCGAGAGAATCGTAACCGGACCGATGGGCATACGATCCAGCTCATCGACCAGCACCGGATTTTCTATGAACTCGTCGCCATATTTCTGCCCCCATTGTCGCAGGGCGAGCATGGCAGGCAGCAGGTCGAATCCCTTCTCGGTGAGTCGATATTCGACCTTGCGCCTGTCGTCAGGGCAGGGTTCACGCTTGAGGATTCCGTGTTCCACAAGCTTTGCCAGCCGGTTTGAGAGAATGTTCCGCGCGATCCCCAATTCGCTCAGATACTCTTCAAAATGATGCAGGCCGTTGAAGCTGGCACGCAGGATCATGAATGACCAGCGTTCTCCCATAACTTCAAGAGCTTGTGGTAAGCCACACTGCGTCAATTCGCGCAACGGTTCACGCATTTCGCCCATATTATTATCCTTTCCCGTAGCGACATCTTAGCGACTTTATCGGCGCCTGCAAAAAAATTTCAGTTTTCGCTTGCAACCCTTTTCCCAATCGATTAGGTAGCAATTAACAACCGGTTTTAAATGAAAACTAAAATACCGGCAAGCAAAACTTGAAAGGACCTGATGATGACCCTCTCCAACACTCATTCCGGTCGCTTTGGCGTTCTGGCCCTGGCACTGGTCTATACCGGCCTCACATTCGGTGCGGCGATCACTCCCGCTCCCGCATTGGCAAAGGCAAGCGGCCCCTACTACACCGCCGAACTGGCTTCACCTGCAAGCGACAACCGCGTAGTTGCCAGCGGTGTCGCATGGAGCTGTGAAGGCACCAATTGCCGCGCTGGTAAGGGCACTTCCCGCCCGCTGCGAATTTGTCGCGGCCTCCATCGTGAATTCGGCGAAGTTGTTAGCTTCAAAGCCAATGGCAAGGAGCTGGACGAAGCCAACCTCGCTCGCTGCAACGGCGACTAAAACCCAGAAATCCTCCCGCCAGACCCCTCTCCAAAATCTGGCAACCCTGAAGGCCCCCGGCACCCCCTCGCCGGGGGCCTTTACTATGCGTTGATCAATCCGCGCGCCTTCAGGTCACGCGCCAACTGCTCTGCATTGGAAAAGGCATGCACCTGCCAACCCAGGTTCTTTGCGGCGCGCGTATTGGCTTCGTTGTCATCGATGAACAGCATGTCCTGAGGCGAAAACCCAAATCGCCGGCAGGCAAGTTCGAAAATAGCAGGGTCGGGCTTGGCCAGCTTCTCGTCGCCTGAAACCACAATATCACGAAAATGGTCGAGCACTGGCTGTGCGGCGCGAAACTGTGGCCAGAATTCAGCGCCGAAATTGGTGATCGCAAACAGTGGGACTTCTTGCTCAGACAATTGTTCGATCAAGTCTGAAGTTCCGTGAACCGGCCCAGGTATCGTATCGAGGAAGCGCGATGCGTAGGCATCGATCAGATGCGTATATTGCGGGAATAGCGCTTTTCTTTCCGGGAGCATTTCGGAAAGTGGACGGCCGGCGTCATGCTCGAAATGCCATTCCTCGGTCACGACATTTGCGCAGAACCAGTCGAGCTCCTCCTCATCCTCGATCAGCTGCGCAAATAGATGGCGCAGATCCCATTGGATGATCACACGACCAATATCGAAAACAACCGCTTCGACTTTTGCAGGTGTTTCGGTCCCGGCTGGCTTCAAGCCTGCTCCTCATATAGCAACGGCCCGCACTCCAATGTGGAGGCGGGCCGGTAATGCTGCACAATCGCCGTCAGGCAATCGGCCAATCTGCCAATATCAGCCCTGACGAGCCTTGAAACGGCGATTGGTCTTGTTGATGACATAGGTGCGACCGCGGCGCCGAATTACACGGCAATCGCGATGGCGATTTTTCAGCGACTTGAGGCTGTTACGAATCTTCATCTTACCAATTCCAAAATACGAAGCGCCGGAGTTAGCCCCCGGCGCGAGCAATTTCGATCGCGCCGTTAGCCTGCACAAAGATTCGGGTCAAGCTCCCATACGCATTTGAAGTAGTTTCTGCGCCTTGCAAATTTTTTGGCGAACTAGCGAAAAATTAACCCCAAGCTGCGCTTTTTCAGGTTTGAAATTGGCCAAGCTGGCGCTTGGGTAATTGCCCCGCTAGGAAATGGAGCAGGAGTATGCCGATGCTAAATCGCGAGAAGGTTTTACTGGGCCTGCTGGCCCCAATCGTCGTGGCAGGCTGCGCCACCACCCCATATACCGGGCCTGTGCAGATTACACGCTTCCATGACGAGGCAGCAATTGCGCAAATCGGCCAGGGGACGATCTTCATCGAAAGCGCCACAGGCCAGGAGGAACAAAGCCTGGAACTTGCACCCTATAAATCAGCCATCGCGCGTGAACTTACGCGGCTCGGCTATCAGGAGGCCTCACGCGACGCGGCCAAATATGTCGCGCAAGTTCGCCTGGGTCGTTATGCAAGCACAACAGATGGCGGACGCCGTGGGCCCGTAAATGTCGGGGTCGGCGGATCGACAGGATCATACGGATCGGGTGTAGGCGTCGGTGTTCGCATCAATCTGGGCGGCGGCAAGAGCCGCAAGAGGATTGGCACCGATCTCGGAGTGATGATTCGCGAGAAGGAAACCGGAAAGACATTGTGGGAAGGCAGGGCCAATCTGGA
>DMWU01000038.1 GCA_003483125.1 Erythrobacter sp.
CGGTAGGTGTTCGTGCTGGGGGCGCGCGCTAACCGGGGTGGCGATAAGCAGCGTGGTAGCTGCGCGATATGCCGTACGGATCATCCCGCGACACTAGGCAAGCTTGCGCAAAAGAAAAGGGCCGGTGGATCGCTCCACCAACCCCTTCTATTCTAGATCGGATCGCGAATTACGCGTCTTCGAATTCATCTTCGTCATTCATGACCGGGCCTGAATCCTGGCCCTTGGCGTCTGTGTCGCGATCAACAAATTCGATAATCGCCAGCTGAGCCGAGTCGCTACCGCGATAGCCAGCCTTGATCACGCGGGTATAACCACCCTCACGATCGGCATAACGCTCTGCCAGAACCTCAAACAGCTTCTTGAGTTGGGTCTCATCCTGCAGGCGGCTCATGGCCAGACGACGGTTGGAAAGGCCACCACGCTTTGCCAGCGTGATCAGCTTCTCGATGTAGGGGCGAAGTTCCTTGGCCTTTGGCAGGGTTGTGCTGATCTGCTCATGCTTGATCAGGGCAGCTGCCATATTTCGGAACAGGGCCTTGCGGTGGCCCGACTTACGGCTCAGCTTACGCTGTGAAATTCCGTGACGCATTTTGTTTTCCTTCGTTCGTAGGGGGCCCGTGTGAGGTAGCCCGATACGGGCCGGAATTGCGGGTCCGGCCCATGCCCGTATTGACTGTTAGCCGAGCAGTTCCTGCTCTAACTTCTTGGCCATCTCTTCGATGTTCTCGGGCGGCCATCCAGGGATGTCCATGCCGAGGCGCAGACCCATGCTGGAAAGAACTTCCTTGATCTCGTTGAGCGACTTGCGGCCAAAGTTTGGCGTGCGCAGCATCTCGGCTTCGGTCTTCTGGACCAGGTCGCCGATATAGATGATATTGTCGTTCTTGAGGCAGTTTGCCGAACGCACAGATAGCTCGAGCTCGTCGACCTTCTTGAGAAGATAACGGTTGAGCTGGTTGGCGTCGTCTTCCTTCGGCTGTACGGCCTGGCCGATCATCGCGCTCTGCGGCTGCGGGATGCCATCTTCGAAGTGGACGAACAGGGTCAGCTGGTCCTGCAGTATGCGCGCAGCATAAGCCACCGCATCTTCAGGAGTGACCGTGCCATCAGTTTCGATGGTGAGCGAGAGCTTGTCAAAGTCCAGTTCCTGCCCGACGCGGGCATTCTCGACCTTGTAGCTCACCTGGCGGACAGGCGAGTAAAGCGAGTCGACCGGGATAAGACCAATCGGCGCATCTACCGGCCGGTTGGCCACGGCAGGAGCATAGCCCTTGCCCGTGTCAGCCGTCAGTTCCATGTTAAGCGTCGCACCTTCATCGAGGTGGCAGATAACGAGATCCTTGTTCATCACCTCGATATCGCCAGAAACGGCGATGTCGCCTGCGGTCACTTCAGCAGGACCGGTTACGGAGAGCTGCAGGCGCTTGGCACCTTCGCCTTCCATCTTGAGAGCGATCTGCTTCACATTCAGAACGATGTCGGTCACGTCTTCGCGAACGCCAGCGAGCGACGAGAATTCGTGCAGTACGTTTTCGATCTTGATAGAAGTGATCGCAGCGCCCTGAAGCGAGCTCAAGAGGACACGGCGCAGTGCATTGCCGAGCGTAAGGCCAAAGCCACGCTCCAGCGGCTCTGCTACAAAGGTCGCCTTGCGGCCCTTGTCGCCACGTTCCTTGATCTCAAGGGTGTTGGGTTTCTTCAGTTCCTGCCAGTTCTTGATGTTGACGGACATGGATTTCCCCTAATTCGCCTTTCAGCGTGTTCAGATATGGTCAGGACCGGTTGCGCTAGCTACGCTTCCGGTCCGTCGAGCAAAGTGACAACCCCGAATGGTTGCCACGCAGGTACGGATCAGACGCGACGACGTTTGGACGGCCTCACCCCGTTATGCGGGATGGGCGTAACGTCGCGGATCGAAGTGATCGTGAAGCCAACCGCCTGCAAAGCACGCAGTGCGCTTTCACGACCCGATCCGGGGCCCTTTACTTCAACTTCCAATGTGCGAACGCCATGCTCGGCAGCTTTCTTGCCGGCATCGTCAGCAGCAACCTGTGCAGCATAAGGTGTCGACTTACGGCTACCTTTGAAGCCCATCATACCTGCGCTGGACCAGCTGATTGCATTGCCCTGCGCATCGGTGATGGTGATCATGGTGTTGTTGAAGCTGGCGTTGACGTGAGCAACGCCGCTTGTGATGTTTTTCTTGTCACGCCGCCTTACTCGGCCGGGTTCGCGTGCCATGGTTCGTATTCCTTCTTAAATTCTACGACAAAGAAAAAGCCGGGCGATGCCCTGCTTACTTCTTCTTGCCTGCGATCGGCTTGGCCTTACCCTTGCGGGTACGGGCGTTGGTGTGCGTGCGCTGGCCGCGAACGGGCAGCTGGTTACGATGACGAAGGCCGCGATAAGACCGCAGGTCCATCAGGCGCTTGATATTCATCGCAGTGTTACGGCGAAGGTCGCCTTCCACGGTGTAATCCGCATCGATCGTTTCGCGAATGCGCAGTACTTCCTCGTCGGAAAGGTCCTGCACACGGCGGGCGTGATCGATACCCAGCTTGTCAGCAATCTGGACGGCCGCTGTGCGGCCAATACCGTGGATATAGGTGAGCGCGATAATTACACGCTTGTTTGTAGGGATATTTACCCCGGCAATACGAGCCACTTAATTCTCCATGCTCCACAGAGGATCGGCACATCAGGCGCCTACCCCCCTATCTCAACGCTTAAACAATCTCTACGCCCGAACAGTTGTAGCCGAAGCTTCAACGTCAAAAAGCCCGGTCGGCGCGCATCAATGGCTGCCGCCTGCCGGACTCATATCGAACGTGTCGAATGGAGGCGCGCTTACGGTGATTCTTCCCGCTCGTCAACAGGTAAGCGCAAAGGAAGAGCACTGCGGCCCAAATAGCGCCACATCCCTTCCAATCGC
>DMWU01000115.1 GCA_003483125.1 Erythrobacter sp.
TTTCGCGATCGAGGAGATGGATCGAGGTATGCGTAAACTACACGCGATTATGGAAGCCGGACACAAGCGTGCACAGCCGATCGTGATGACGACAGTTGCGATGACCGCGGGCATGGTGCCGACTGCTGTTTCGGTCTCGGGCGATGGCGCATGGCGCCAGCCAATGGGCGTTGTTGTGATTGGTGGCCTGATCCTGTCCACTGTGCTGACATTGCTGATCGTGCCCGCAGGCTTCAGTCTTGCAGACGGATTTGAGAAACGGCTTGGCCCGTGGCTCCGCAATCGCTTGCTGACATATCGTCCTGGCGATGAACATGGCGAGGGGGTCCCTGCTCCGGCAACTGCGCCGACGCCTGCAACCCCAGCAACCAGGTTGCCTCCGGGGGCTGAACCTGCCGAGTAAGGGCGATAAACACTTGGCGGAAGGCGCCAATGTTGCGTATCGCCCTTCCATGCAATTGATGAAGGCCGAGCCGCTGCCCCCTGATCGTGCGCGCCGCATGCGGTTGACCGCGACGGGGCTGCTCGTGCTGATGGCCGCAGTCTTTGCCTATACGCATCAGTTCCTCGGGCTGCATCCGGCGTGGGGATATGCCAATGCCTTTGCAGAGGCGGCCATGGTTGGCGGGCTGGCAGACTGGTTTGCGGTAACCGCGCTGTTCCGCCACCCGCTGGGCATTCCGATCCCACACACGGCGATCATCCCTTCCAACAAGGATCGGATTGCCGATACGATGGCGCAGTTCCTGCGCTCGAACTTCCTTGTCCCCACAGTGGTTGCCCGGCGTATGCGCGGGATGAATATCGCCAAGGCCATTGGTGACTTCATGGTGGAGCCGCCAAAGGTTGATCTGGATGATCCGGAGAATCCGTCGCGCATCACCAGCGGTGCGGCCGAGTTGCTGGCAGAGGTGCTTGAGTCGCTCGACCCTGACCGGCTTGGCAACCAGGTGCGCGCCGGGCTCGCAAGGCAATTCGAGAAAATAGACGTTTCGCCGCTGCTGGGTCGCATGCTTGAAAGTGCGATTGCAGATGGGCGGCACATGCCGCTGATGGATGGCTTTATTCGCTGGGCAGGCCTGACTCTGGAAGACAATGAGGAAATGGTGCGCGAGATGATCGAATCGCGTGCCAATGCGGTGCTGCGCTGGACCGGCCTGGATGAGCGTGTCTCCGGCTCCGTCCTGGACGGGCTTTATCGCCTGTTGGCAGAGGTGCTGGTCGATCCTGAACATCCGCTGAGGTCCAAGATAGAGGAAGGCCTGCAAAAGCTTTCGCAGGACTTGCAGCACGATCCGAAGACGCGCAGCAGGATTGAGGAGATGAAGCGCGACCTTCTCGAAAACCCAGCAGTTGCCGAATGGTGGCTGGGTGTGTGGGAACGGATACGAAGGTCGATGATCCGGCGCGCGCGCGAGCCCGAGGGTGCGTTGGGCGAGGAAATGCGCAAGGGCCTCGTCGAAATCGGCCATGCCCTGCAGCAGGATGAGGGGCTGCAAAACCAGATCAATCGTTTTGCTAGACGTACAGCGGTTGGCATTACGACACGCTATGGCGGGCAGATCGTCCAACTTGTGTCAGAGACTGTGAAACGTTGGGACGCTGTGACGATAACCGGCAGGATCGAAAATGCCGTTGGCCGCGACCTGCAATTCATTCGAATCAACGGAACGTTGGTCGGCGGGCTTGTTGGCGTTACGCTGCATGCGATTGTGAGCATGGCCTAAAAAGAGAAACCCCCGGCTAACGATGCTCAACCGGAGGCTCTCTACAAATTCGAATTTTCTTCAGATTAGAGCTTCTCTGTCAGCTCCGGCACTACCTTGAACAGGTCTGCCACCAGGCCGATATCCGCCACCTGGAAGATCGGTGCATCCTCATCCTTGTTGATGGCGATGATGGTCTTTGAATCCTTCATGCCTGCAAGGTGCTGGATCGCGCCCGAGATGCCGATAGCGACATAGACTTCCGGCGCCACGATCTTGCCGGTCTGGCCGACTTGGTAGTCATTCGGCACGTAGCCAGCGTCAACCGCAGCACGCGATGCGCCGATACCTGCGCCCAGCTTGTCTGCCAGCGGGGTAATCGTCGCTTCGAAAGTTTCCGCATCTTTCAGTGCGCGGCCACCCGAAACGATAACCTTGGCGCTGGTCAGTTCGGGGCGTTCGCTTTCGGCGATTTCTGCGCCGACAAAGCTTGAAAGGCCTGCATCGCTTGCGCCCGAAACGGCTTCGACTGCGGCAGAGCCGCCTTCGGCAGCTGCCTTGTCAAAGGCGGTACCGCGTACGGTGATAACCAGCTTCGCGTCACTGCTTTCAACTGTGGCAATCGCGTTGCCGGCATAGATCGGACGGGTGAAGGTCTTTTCGCCTTCAACCGAAAGAATGTCGGAAATCTGCATCACGTCGAGCAGGGCTGCGACACGTGGTGCGATATTCTTGCCAGTGGTTGTCGCGGGGAACAGCACGGCGTCATGGCTGTCCATCAGTGCAGCGACCAGTGGCGCTACATTCTCTGCCAGCGCATGCTCATAGGCCGCATCGTCAGCCACATGCACGGTGGTGGCGCCCGCAACCTTTGCAGCCTGCTCTGCCACGCCCCCGCAGCCGCTACCGGCGACCAGCAGGTGGACTTCACCCAATTGCGATGCAGCCGTGACTGCGGCCAGCGTCGCATCCTTCATCTCGTTATTGTCGTGTTCGACCCAGACGAGCGTTTTCATGTCCAAATTCCTTTCTTGTCCGGGTTAACTCAGGCGATGCCCAGCGCTTTGATCTTGGCGACCAGCGCATCGACATCTTCGACCTTCTCGCCAGCCTGGCGCACAGGCGGCTCTGAAACATTGGTGGTGGTGAGACGCGGGGCGATATCTACCCCATAGTCACCAGGTGCTTTCGTATCGAGCGGCTTCTTCTTCGCCTTCATGATGTTGGGAAGCGAAGCATAGCGCGGTTCGTTAAGGCGCAAATCGGTTGTGATGATTGCCGGCAGGCTGAGCTTCACCGTTTCAAGACCGCCATCGATCTCGCGCTTTACGGTTACGCTGTCGCCTTCGACCTCGACCGTATTTGCAAAGGTGCCTTGCGGGCGGCCCATCAGCGCAGCCAGCATCTGGCCGGTCTGGTTGCTATCGTCAGAAATTGACTGCTTGCCCAGC
>DMWU01000212.1:0-9294 GCA_003483125.1 Erythrobacter sp.
TGTTTCGAACCATTTCTTCCGATCAAGAGCAGTTCGCCCGTTCGCTGCGAGACAAGCATTCCGCCCTCAGGCAAAAAGGCGAGCGACCATGGGTGATCCAATCCATCGGCAACCGTTTCCAAGCTGTAATACACAACGCCCGCATCAACCCGACCTGCCAATTGGCTGGTTTTGTCGCCCGACTGCGACGCACCTTGATTGGAACAGGACGCCGTAAGCAAGCCAGCAGCCGCTATGGCAAGAGTGAATGAGAATAATCGCATGACAGGCCCTCTGAATTCGGAAGGTTTGTGCGATTATCAGGTGCGCAACAACATTTGTCCACTGCATCTATAAGACTTGATCCAGCGATGGAAGCAACTAGGCTCCTGCGCGACAAGGGAGAGTATGATGAGGTTTGTTCGTTGGATTGCTGCTTTATTCGTAGCTGCGGTGGGTACCTATATTCTCGCGGTGATCGCGAACTCGCAGTTCGTGATGAATGCGCATAACGTTCCAATTACTTTCTCTGAACGCCTCAACATGACCGCATTCGATGTTTCAAATATGTGGCCCTATCTAATTGTCATCAGTGTCGCTCTCATGCTGGGCTTCCTCATCGCAACCCTCGTAAAACGCTTCCTTCGGCGCCTTTCGAAATATGCGTTTCCGGTTGCCGGCGCAGCAGCGATTGGCGTCACACTCGGGCTGATGTACACGCAATTCCAGACAATCCCCATCAGCGGCGCGCGTTCGACAATGGGCTTTATTTCGCAAGTCGTGGCTGGGGGGATAGGTGGATGGATCTTTGCTAAAGTGGCCGGAGGCACAAAAGCTGTTGGGGCAGCCACGTCATAATAGAAGTTAAGGGGCGGCCTCTTCTGAAACTGTCTTAGTCATAGGGTTCCGACCGGTCAGCCCATCTGATCTTCCTAGCTGTTACATCGCGAGCAAACCCCCGATAAACAGTAAAAGACGAAGGGGCGATAAGCCTCAAGGGCCAAGCCAACAGCAATGGATTTAGCAGGAACTGGGGTAGCGCGATGATAGATCTATATTTTGCACCGACACCAAATGGTTGGAAAATCACAGTCATGCTTGAAGAATGCGGCCTGCCCTACACTATCCACGGTGTGAATCTCGGCCAGGGCGAGCAATTCACGCCGGAATTCCTCAAGATCAGTCCAAACAACAGAATCCCTGCAATCGTCGATACAGAGCCCGCCAATGGAGAGGATCCGATTTCAGTCTTCGAGAGCGGAGCTATCCTTCTTTACCTGGCGGAGAAGGCCGGAAAACTCGTTCCAGATAATATCGGGGACCGGACCGCTGCGCTGGAGTGGCTATTCTGGCAGGTGGGTGGATTGGGACCGATGATGGGCCAGCATGGTCATTTCAAGCTCTACGCGCCCGAAAAAATCGAATACGCTATCGATCGATACCGCCGCGAGGTTGAGCGCCTGTTTGAGGTTCTCGACCGCAGGCTCTCGAGCAACGCATATCTTGCTGGCTCCAATTTTAGCATCGCCGATATTGCAGCATTTCCATGGGTGCAGACTTATCGCGCGCAAGAGATTGATCTGGAGAGCTTTGAGCACGCGGCTCGATGGTATGAAGAGCTCAAGCAGCGACCTGCCCTTCGCAGAGGCATGGCTGTGGGGCGCGAGAACATAAACCGTAGGCCGCAGGACGACGCGCAGGCGAACAAGATCCTCTTCGGAAATGAGAGCAAATAAATTGGCAGCACAAGTGGAGTTCTTTTACGACCTGTCTTCGCCATGGACGCGGATCGCGTTCCACAATCTACGCGCTATAGCCAAAGAGACCGGAGCCCAAATTCGCTGGCGGCCTTTCCTGGTTGGCGGGGTCTTCAATGCAGTGAATGAAGACGTATACAAAAGCCGCGCAAACCCGGATGCACCAAAGGTGCGCCACTCCATGTCATGGCTCAAACAATGGGCCAAGCTCGCGGGTGTTGCGATGAACTTCCCTTCCGAGCATCATCCTGTGAAATCCGTAATTGCGATGCGAGTGTGTTGCGCGCTTGAGGAGAACCAAGACAAGCTCCTGCGATTCACAGAGCATGCCTTTGAGGCCTATTTTACGAGCCGGCGGAATCTCGACGACCCTAATGTGATCGCAGCAGCTGCCGATGAGTGCGGCCTTGATGGGGAAAGACTGATTGCCCAGGCTGGTGAGCAGGCAACTAAGGATCGACTTCGCGCCAATACGCAAGAAGCGATTGAACGCGGTGCGTTCGGTTCACCTACAATCTTCGTAAACGAGACAGAACTGTACTTTGGGAACGACCAATTGCCGCTCGTAAAGCAGGCAATCTTGGCCTTTTAAGGCAAAAACTAACTGCCTTACGCTCAATCCATTTCTTGATTGCAGCAAGTCAGTGCATTCTGTTCGCGGCAAAGCGCGCAATATCCATCAGCGGGATTGCCTGCTCGCCAAATCCGTCCAAAGCTTCGTAACAGGCATTTTCGCGCTTCCTGGCTTCTTCGGTGGCACCACCTACGCCCATTAGCACTGTTGCGCTGGCGCGGCCTGAGTCCGCATCCTTATTGACCGCTTTCCCAACGAGCTCAACGTCGCCAATATTGTCCAGCAAGTCATCTCTAATCTGGAAGACCAGCCCCAGGTTTTCGGCAAACAGGAGCAACCTGTCCATCTCGTCGGGAGTGCACCGTCCCAACATGGCGCCAGCCTCCACTGCGAAACGGATCAATGAAGCCGTCTTGCGGCTCTCACATGCAAAAACGAATTGCTCCGTGGGTTGGGCGGGCGGGTAGAGGTCCATCATTTGCCCGCCGGCAAGCCCATCTTGCCCGATGGCCTTGGATAGGGACAGAACCAGCCTTGCACGAACATCCGCATCGGGATTGGTGGCTTGGTCTGCCAGCAGTTCAAACCCCAGCGCCATCAACGCATCTCCCGCCAAGACTGCTGTAGCTTCATCGAACTTACGGTGAAGCGTAGGTTTGCCACGTCTCAAATCATCATTATCCATGCAGGGCAAATCATCGTGCACAAGCGACTGCGCATGGATACATTCGATGGCCGCACCGACACGGATGGCCTGCGAGTAATCACCCCCTACCAGCTCGCTCACAGCCATGACCAACGAGGCGCGAAACCGCTTGCCACTGCCGACAACCGCATATCGAATGGCGTCTGCAAGCCGTTTGTCGTGTCCACTGCGACGGCCGATTGCGATTTCCAATACCTTGTCGATGTCCTTGCGCAGCGATACCAGGCGATCCTCGATAGACCCCTCCCTTTCACGCTGAGCAAGCGGTTCGAGCGACACGGGGCGAAAGGTCACTCTTTCAACTTTTCCGCTTATTTCTTCTTTTGCAAATCCGTGCGCTTCAAGGGATCGACACACTCTTTCTACGGCGGACTCAGGCGATGAGGCACCAGCCGTCAAACCAATAGTTTCTGCCACTTCGATGAGACTCCATGGCAGGTCGCGTTCGTCACGCACCAAGGCGGCATTCTTGCAGCCTGCAATCCTGACAACTTCAGCCAGCCGGCGAGCGTTTGAAGACCTCTCATCGCCCACGACCAGGAACAGGTCGGCTTTTTGCGCTATGGCTTCGGCCGATTCTTGTCGATTGGCGGTTGCATAGCAAATGCTGCTTGCACGCGGTGCCGCAACATCGCTGAATCGCCTGTTGATCTCATCGATCAGGCTATCTGCATCTCGCACCGCGAATGTCGTCTGGATGACATATGCAATTGCCGTATTGGAAGGGAGGTCGAGCGCGGCAATATCTTGCGCCGAGGAGACCACTGATATGGACCCGGATGGCAGCTGTCCGAGCGTTCCCACGATTTCGGGATGCCCCTGATGGCCGATCAGCAAGACATGCCTGCCGGCACGATACCAGCCTTCCACCTGTGAATGTATCTTGGCCACTAATGGGCAGATCGAATCGACAGTTCTCAGATCGCGGGCGCGAGCTTCCTGCAAAACCTGCCGGGCGCTGCCATGGGCGGAAAGGATTGCAATTGATCCCCTGGGTATTTCATCCAGTTGCTGAACGAATATGGCTCCCTGCTTTTCGAGGCGCTCCACAACCTCTTGATTGTGGACGATTGCGCGCCGGACATAGATGGGCGCGCCATGATCCTTCAAAGCCCGTTCGACTGTGTCTATGGCGCGTTCGACACCCGCACAAAAGCCGCGAGGGTTTGCGAGCAGAATCCTGCGCTGCTTGCCCGTCTCTCTCCCGAGCGCTGATTTTGACGTGACACCCTCCATCGTCAGAACTTCACTATAGACAAGGGTGCTGCCGATTCAAAACTGTACAAAGGGGCAGCTTGCAAGGAGGGTTTGCAGAACTAGTTTGCTGGCGACAAAGATAGTCATAGGGTTTGGTATCAATGGCCAACAATTCCACTGCAGTAATCATCGGTTCGGGCTTCGGCGGCATTGCGTTGGCAATCCGACTGCAGAGCGCTGGCATCCAGACCACGATTGTCGAGGCGCGCGGCAAGCCGGGTGGCCGCGCATATATGTGGGAACGCGACGGGCACATATTCGACGCCGGCCCTACTGTGATCACGGACCCGGCATGCCTTGAAGAACTATGGACATTGTCGGGCAGTGACATGGCGCAGGATGTTAAACTGTTGCAGGTGCAGCCCTTCTATCGGCTTGCATGGGGTGACGGGCAGCAATTCGACTATTCAAATCAGGAAGCCCAATTGAGGGCAGAGAGCGCGAAGCTCAATCCTGCAGACGTGGATGGCTACGAGCGCTTTCTGCAATATTCGCGCGGCGTCTATGAAGAGGGCTATGTGAAACTCGGCGCGGTCCCATTCCTCAACTTCTCTAGCATGGTCCGCGCCGCGCCTGCCTTGATGAAGCATCAGGCCTGGCGGTCGGTCTATAATCTGGTTTCCCATTACGTACAAAATGAGAAGCTGCGCCAAGCATTGTCATTCCACACCTTGCTGGTTGGCGGCAACCCGATGAACACCAGCAGCATCTATGCGCTGATCCACCATCTGGAGAAGACCGGCGGGGTATGGTTCGCGCAGGGCGGTACAAACAAGCTGATCAAGGGAATGATCGCACTTTTCGAACGGCTTGGAGGCAAGCTGATACTCAGTGATGCGGTCAATCTGGTTGAGCATGAAGGCAAGCGGGTAACGGCTGTCGTTACCGCATCAGGGCAACGGATTGCTGCAGATATGATCGCTACCAATGGCGACCTGGTTCACAGCTATGGCCTGATCGCTGGATCAGCCTATGCACAGCGTAGGATTCGTCGGCTCAAGCGCAGCCGGTTCTCGCCAAGTCTTTTTGTCGTGCATTTCGGGCTTGAGGGAAGCTTTCCCGACATCGCGCATCACACCATCCTCTTTTCCGATCGCTATCGCCCACTGCTCGATGACATTTACAAACGCGGCGTCTTGCCACCTGATCCGTCGCTCTACCTCCATCACCCGAGCGTGACCGACCCGACAATGGCGCCTCCGGGCAAATCAACATTCTATGCGCTCGCGCCGGTGCCCAACCTGGGCAAGGCCGATATCGACTGGGACGAGGTTGGGCCGCATTACCGCGACATCGTTTTGCAGCGGATAAGCGACATGCTGATCCCCGACCTGCATGATCGCCTAGGTACCTGTTTCCACTATACGCCTCAAAGCTTTGCAGATGACCTCGGGGCGCATTTGGGCAGCGCGTTCAGTCTTGAACCTGTCCTGACGCAAAGCGCCTGGTTTCGGGCGCACAACAGAGATGATCATTTTGGCAATCTCTATTTTGTTGGTGCAGGTACGCATCCGGGCGCAGGCATCCCCGGCGTGGTTGGCAGCGCCAAGGCTACAGCCAGCCTGATGACCGGCTAGGCATTATTCCATTTCTCCACTTTCGGAATTGGCGTTATTATCGGATTCCCATGACCAATTTTCTGCTCTTTGTCGGTACCATCGCAGCGATGGAAATCTTTGCCTACGCCATGCATCGTTGGGTGATGCATGGAATCGGCTGGTTCCTGCATGCAAGCCACCACCGCCCGCGCACAGGGATATTCGAATGGAATGACCTGTACGCAGTGGTATTTGCCATCCCGTCAATCACCCTGATCTATGGAGGCGTGCAGGCTGGCTGGGGCGATGGGGCCACAGCGGTGGGTGCCGGAATCGCGGGCTATGGCCTGATATATTTCGGCTTTCACGATTTCATCGTGCATCAACGCCTGCCGCACCGCATCGTGCCGCGATCAGCCTATTTCAAGCGGATCGTGCAGGCCCACCGCCTGCATCACGCAGTTGAGAGCCGCAAGGGGGCTGTCAGCTTTGGCTTTTTATACGCGCCGCCGATCGACAGGTTGAAGGCGCAATTACAGGAGATGGGAACCGCTCAGCTACGCAACCCTTCAGCTGGAGGCGATTGACGCGGTCGGGTCCACAACCCGTCGCGCGAAACGACCTTTGTATTTGCGGCAAGCGTTTTGCCAACTGCTAGCGCAAATAGTGCCAGCTTCTTTGCTCGTCCGATCCGTACGCGCTCATCCCATGCACGCCGGCCGCGCCGTGCCACCTCCTCGCCAATAGCCCCGTAAATTGCATCTGCGCCAAGAACTGCCAATCGCGAGCGTAGCGGCAGACGGGCTGCGCCAACGCGCGCAGAGGCGCGATAATGGGCGGCCATGTTCACCAGTCTCTGCGCCAGCTCTGCAAGCAGGTGACGATTAGCTGGCTCTTTGATATCTGCCTCTGTCAAATTGTACTCGCGCAGCCAGTTGGATGGCAGATAACATCGCCCAACAATCGCATCAGGCACAATATCGCGGGCGATATTGGCCAATTGGAAGGCCAACCCTAGGTCGCTTGCACGGTCCAGAGTGTCGTCGTCCTTCGGGTCTACGCCCATAATCACAGCCATCATGCAACCGACGGCTCCGGCAACGTGGTAACAATATCGTAGCAGGTCATCGGTGTCTTTCGGCCGCCAATCTTCAGCATCGAGCGCAAATCCATCGACATGATCGTGCACAAACTCATGCGGGATATGCACTTCGGTGACGACTTGCTGCAACGCCGCGTATGCGGGTGCTTGCGGCGCTTCGCCATTCAACGCAGCGTCGGTTCGAGTCTCCAGTGCGGCCTGCGCGCCTGAGGCATCGTGACCTGGCTTTGCCCCGTGGCCCAGCACCTGTCCGTCGGTCATGTCGTCAGCCATGCGACACCATGAATAGATTAACCATGTGCGTTCGCGCGTAGTGGGTGCAAACAGTCGGCTGGCGGTCGCGAAACTTTGCGAACCCTGCGCTATGACATCGCGCGCCCAATTCACCAGAGCCATGCGCCCAGCCGGAACCGCATCCATCACGTGCTTGCCCCGTCACTATATCCGGCGATCGCGGCCAGAGCTCGTCCCACCGGGACCGGCGGCTTGCCCGATAGTATCCTAAACTTATCCTGCCAGGTGAGCGACCCAGCATAGAATCGCGCCACCAGTTCGGGCTCGAGACGATAGAAATGTTCGAAAACCCGGTATCGCTGATCCGGCTTTGCGGCATGGAACAGCATCTTATTAAGTAGCCGGTGATATCTGCTGCTGTTCCAATGCTCGATGAAACGCGCACGGGTCCATTCCGCCAAAAATGCCCCGTCAAGATCGCCTTCCGCGCTCGACAAGTCATCGGCTATGCCAATCGCCATGCCAAACGAATATCCGGTGGTCTGATGAAAGAAACCTCCCTTCAACCCAAGCCGGGCTATGCGATCTTCGTTGGGCCAAAAGCGGTCTGTATCACCCCCTATCACGATGGGAAGAACGCCTTCCTCGTGCCGAATTTCTTCCCCTTCCAGTCCCAGCGCTCTGGCAAGCGCCCTCACACGTGAGCCGACTTCCGCCAAGTCGAGTTTTGGTGAACGGCTGTAATAAGTGTCTTCGACCAACACACGGTCAACCGCGAAGGGAAGCACGTATAGGAAGCGATAACCATCGAGCTGAGACAAAGTCGCATCCATGATCGTCGCACAATCGGGCTGGTCACAGCTTGCTGCAAATTCGATGCCGACGAACTTCTGCCAGCCCAGTTCGATCCCTGTTGTGTCGTTTCCTGGCCCGCGCGCGTCGATAACCGCGCGCGCTGCGATCCGTTCGCCCGACTGAAGAACCACACCATCTTCTTCGACAAGTCGCACTTCCGCGCCAAGCATGATGGATTCTGGACCCAGCCGCCGGCGCACAAGCGAATCCAGCGCCGGCGACGCGACTGAATTATATCCGAAAGGCAGTTCCCGCTCATAAGCCGGGAAACGGACGCGGTGTCGCGGCCAGCGCGTAGGTTTTAACGCGGCAACCAGCCCTGCTGCATCCGTCGGTATGTCGTCATCGAAGAATGACCAGGTGTGATTGCCACCAAAACGCTCATCCGCCTCTATCAGCAAGATGGGCAGTTCGGGTCTCTTTTCCCGCAACGAAACGGCGGTGAGAGAGCCGGCCAGGCCCCCGCCGACGATGACGATTGGCGCTTGCGATCTCATCCCCGCTCGCCTTAGCACCAGGTAGATGATAGACCAAGATCATGTTTCGCCCAGATGTCATTGCCGCTGCACTTGTGACTTTAGCGCTGATCGCGATCGTCGCGGTTCGCTATATTGTCACTAGTGGTTTTTTCGCATGGCTGGGCGAAAGGTCACGGCCCGGCCTGCATCGCGGGCTCAAGCCACAGATAGGTCGAGAGATCGGATGGTCGCTATTGAGCGCAATTGTCTATGGTGCGCCCGCGGGCATCGTTGTGTGGGGTTGGCAAGAACTGCGATGGACACAAATTTACGTCGATGTTTCTGCCTACCCGATATGGTGGATGCCCGTTTCCTTTCTATTGTGCCTGCTATTCCATGATGCTTGGTTCTATTGGACGCACCGGGCAATGCACCACCCATGGCTGTTTGCAAGAATCCACGCCGTACACCATGCCAGCCGCCCGCCCACTGCTTGGGCGGCGATGAGCTTCCATCCATGGGAGGCGGTGACCGGAGCACTTGTAGTACCGCTGCTAGTCTTTGCCATGCCGCTTCACTACGGAGTGGTATTGGCGGTCTTGCTGGTCATGACTATGATGGGCGTAACCAACCATATGGGTTGGGAACTCTTCCCGTCACGACTGGTTCATGGCAGGATTGGCAAATGGGTGATAACCGCCTCGCACCATCAAAAACATCACGACAGGTATAATTGCAATTATGGGCTATATTTCCGCTTCTGGGATCGCATTTGCAGCACTGATGATGGCCTTGGCTCCTTCAGCCGCCCCGCTGCCGGCAGGACCTGAAACT
>DMWU01000212.1:9353-12063 GCA_003483125.1 Erythrobacter sp.
ACCCCTCAACCGAGATGGTCACGTGTCCGCCACAACGTTGGTCGCTTGGCGAGAATGAGTCCTCGATTACTCTACGGCGATCGTGCATCATTGAGTACACTTTGTTGCGCCACTGACCTGCAGGTAACAAAGGCAGGATGTTGGTCACTGCCTCGTATCCGCAAGACCCATCACGTTCGAATCCTGCGAATAATGCGCTCTGATTCATTGCTCCGCGAGAAATGCGATTCTTCTCGACCTCGAAACCGATACCGAATTTGCTTCGCTTGATGTCACGGTAACGAACATCAAGAAAGACGAGGGCGTAATCCGCCTCGCAATTTGTAGACAGGGCGATGATTTCCCTGATTGCGGCGAAAATGCCGTACAATCTGCCGATCTCAAAATTGATTTGGGGTCAGCACGCGCGCAATTCGAAGATATACCCGCAGGTCTCTATGCGGTCAGCGTGTTTCACGATGCCAATGCCAATGGCAAGCTGGACACATTCCTCGGTATGCCACGCGAAGGCTATGGATTTTCAACTAACCCGCCATTTAGGCCAAGAGCGCCACACTTTTCCGAGGCTCAGATCGAAATCGACGGGAAAACCGAGGCAATCATCAAACTGCGCTACCTGCTTTGAACTCTCGCAGGACGACGAGCACCGAAAGCAATGAGATGGTCAGCCTTGATATCTAAGCGCATTGTCCTTGGGTCGAGAACAGGCACGCCCCCAAAACGTCCGCCGACTAAATGACTTCAAATGTGAGTCCGGCATTCGCCTCAAGCCTCTCTACCAAGGCATCTCCCATTAGCGAGGCCGGAGTCCAAAAGCCGCCAGCATTCTTGCCCGCATCAGCTGTCTCGAGAATACACAGACCCGCTTCTGCCAGCATCTTGGCGGTCGAGCCGTATCCCGGATCACAGTCGCCGGTGACGCGCACACTCACAACCTCGCCGCTCGAAGTGGTTCCGGCCAACTTGATCTTGAAGAAACCGGCTTCCTGCACTTCTTTTGAAGGCCCCTCACCCGGCTTTGGTAGGAACTTCTCGGCCAGCCAACGCGTAGGCGGCAGCGCCAGTACGCCCATGAAACCACCCATGCCCAGCGTCATGGCAATCGACCCGAGGCTGCCACTGAAGCCATCGCCTGTCATTGTATATTCCGAGTAGCGGAAGTTCTTGCCATAGCGACTGCCCTGGAGTGCATTGCTGCGCTGAACGACGCGGGTGTTTATCCCCGCCATTACGAAGGGTGCGCACCATGACTTTAGCGCATCGCTGTAATAGCGCGCCTCAGTGCGTTGCTTGGCCGCATTTTGGTAATCGTCAGGGCATAATAGGTATGGATCGGCGAGTTTCTTGCGCAAGGACTTATCCGCTCCCGCTTCTTTCAGTACATTGGTAAGGCTTGCAACAGTGCCTCCACTAAACTCGCCTTTGGCTGCCTCAACCCCGAATTCGACTGTCTCACATGCGCCGCCGGCAGTCTTTTCTGCATTATTTTGCAGGAAATGGGTTCCAAGGTCGCTCGGAATTGAATCGAAACCGCAGCAATTTACGATCAACGCTCCGCTTTCTCGCGCTGCTTCTCCATATTTCTCGAGCATTGCGGCGATCCACTGAACCTCACCTGTGAGGTCGCAATAATGGGTGCCGGTAGTCGCGCAAACCTTGACGAGTTTCTCGCCATAAAGCGCGTAAGGGCCCACTGTGGAGATGACGAGGCGCGTCTGAGCGCACATTGCGGCAAGCGATGCCTCATCGTCGGAATTTGCGATAAGCGTTGGCAGCTCCGCCGCGCCCTCGCCCAATTGCTCCTTCAGCGCGGCGAGCTTAGCCTGCGAGCGCGCGGCGATGGCCCAGCGAACCTCTCCGCCGACACCGTATTTGGTCAGGAAATACTCCGCTGTAATCGCTCCCACGAAACTGGTGGCGCCATAGACTACAAGATCAAACTGGACTTTGTCGGTCATTGAGCTTCCTGTAAAATAATGGGATTGTTTGGCGCATAACGCCTAGTGATGATGACAGTGTATAACGAGCGGGGAAGCAACTTACCAACAACTATCGAGTCGACCTCGCATCCTAACGTATGACGGTAAAGGCAATCCGTGCCAAACCAATCTTTATTGGGGGTATGGTAATTGAACTACCATGTATTGGGCCTAACCCAATGCATTGACGTATTATTATTGAGATTTTTCACATCCCGAGCCTACCAGCCATCAGTCCGATACAAATTGCATTCCGTTTGGGATTGCTTATTAGTTCAACGGATGGGGAGGCTAGAGGGAATAAGCGAAACGCCGGGCGAAGGGACGAGCTCAAACCTTGTTTGTGCAGATCTGCCGGCTTGGGTTTCGAGATTGGTTGAAGCAAGCCCAATTGCCTCTGTTCTTTCTGATCCGAGATTACCAGATAATCCGATTGTGGCCGTGAATGCGGCCTTTCTCGAGTTAACCGGCTACTCTGCGGATGAAATATTGGGCCGAAATTGCCGCTTCCTGGCCGGCAAGGCAACCGAACCATGGCTATCCGAGAAAATCCGTGAGGGAGTGAAAGAGCATAAACCAGTCTTGGTCGAAATCCTGAATTACAAGAAAGGTGGACAACCGTTTCGAAACGCGGTGCTCGTAGCCCCCATCTACGACGATCGCGATGAGTTGCTTTACTTTCTTGGTAGCCAAGTAGAGATCAAAGAAGACCAACCCAATCTAGGTTCGGC
>DMWU01000219.1 GCA_003483125.1 Erythrobacter sp.
ATCGCTACACACGCGTCTTGAAAGGACATATCGCGATCGATCTAGCACTATTCCCCCAAGGCACGGCAGGCAGCCAGATCGATGCATTTGCGCGGCAGTTCCTGTGGCAGGCAGGCCTCGATTATGCGCATGGCACCGGCCACGGCGTTGGCAGCTTCCTCTCAGTTCACGAGGGACCTCAACGCATCGCAAAGTCGGCTGGTGGGCAAGCGGGCACAGACCAGGAATTGTTCGCCGGCATGATCCTTTCGAACGAGCCGGGCTATTACAAGCAGGACCATTTCGGCATCAGGATCGAGAGCCTGGTGTTAGTGGAAAGCCGCGAAATAGATGGGGCTGAGGGCGATTACCTGGGCTTTGAAACTCTTACTTTCGTGCCAATCGATCGCAAGCTAGTCGACAAGAATCTGCTTTCACCAAGTGAAATTGCCTGGTGGGATCAATATCACGCCAAGGTGTTCGACATTCTTGGCCCCCAACTCACAGGCGATGATCTTGCATGGCTTGAGAGAGAATGCGCACCGCTGTGATTGCGCTTGTAGGATTTCATTTGTTCCCTTAATGTTCTTGCATTGCGAGTTGCACTTCGCGACCGAGAGGGAGAATTTCGATGATCGGCTACGTCACGCTAGGAACCAACGACCTGGCGAAGAACGCACCATTCTATGATGCCATTGCCAATGAAATGGGCTTTGGCCGCATGATGGATTTCGATACTTTTATCGCCTGGGGCAATTGGGACGTTACAGGCGTCGCCTTGACCAAGCCATTCAATGGTGAGGTGGCAACCGTTGGCAACGGCACGATGGTGGCCTTGCAAGCAAAGGACGCCGACCAGGTCAATCGCATCTATGAAATTGCCATGGCCAATGGCGGAAGTGATGAAGGTGCGCCTGGCCCGCGTGGTGAGCCTGATGAGAATGGAAACACATTCTATGCTGGCTATTTCCGCGATCCTGACGGCAACAAGCTTAATGCATTCTGCATGGTGCAAAGCTAGATCAGGCCACTATCCGATTGCTGCCATGTGAACAGTGGCAGAACTGCGATACAAATTGCGACAATTTGGCCCTCGCTCGGCATAATCCTGCGACATAGAATGTCTAAACAGGCAGTCATGGAGCTGCAGCTGCGCCGCCCTTTCCCCCTGACTGGCGGCGCGCTGTATCTCTTCCATGTATGCAGGAGAGATAATGATGAAGACCACTTTGAAATTTGCCGTTGCGACACTTGCCTTGGGCATGTCGGGCGCGGCCATGGCCGACCATCATGGCGGCAAACGCGGCGCCGATGCCAATGGTGATGGCGTGGTCACCTTGGAGGAAATGCAGGCGCAAAGTGCCCGCCATTTCGAGAAGATGGATGTCGATGATAATGGCGTCATTGACGCCGCCGACCGCAAAGCACGCCATGCACAGCATTTCTCCAAAATAGACAGCAATGGCGATGGCCAGTTGTCACAGGAAGAAATGCAAGCCGCCCATGAAACGCGCCGCGAAAGGCACGCTGAGAAGCGTGCGCGCCTTGCAGAGCATCGTGCCGAGAGGCGCGCGGAAAGGTTCGCCAAATTTGATGCTGACGGCAGCGGCGGATTGGACGAAGCCGAACTGCGCGCCATGCATGAAGCGCGCAAGGAACACCGCGCTGAACGCCGGACGGAGAGCCGCGTGAAGAAGCATCGGCGCATGCAAAGGCATGGTATGCGCATGCTCAAAAGGGCCGACACAAATGGCGATTCTGCCGTTTCGCGCGCCGAGTTTGATGCCGCAGTCGCCGCACGCTTTGCCCGCGTTGACACAGACGGCGATGGTCAGATCACGGCAGAGGAACGCAAGGCAGCCCATGCCGAGCGCAAGAAACTTCAACGGCATTGATCGCCTGCGCCCGGTTTCAAGGCATTGAGCCAGCGCCAATGCTGGGGCAGACAGGCATCTTATGAACGAAGACGTTCCCATATCGCTGTTGATCGTCGATGACGAACCAACATTGCGCGAACCCCTGGCCCAATATCTCGCTGGCCAGGGGTTTCGTGTGACTGAGGCCGAGAATGCCTCGCTCGCTCGGTCACGGCTGGCTGAGGAATGTCCTGACCTTGTATTGCTCGATATCATGATGCCCGGTGAAGATGGGCTTTCGCTTTGCCGTCATCTGGTCGAAACGCAGAAAGCTCCCGTCATCCTTTTGACGGCGCGAGGCGAGGCTACCGATCGGATTGTGGGCCTGGAAATGGGAGCCGATGACTATGTCGTAAAACCCTTCGAGCCGCGCGAATTGGTGGCACGCATTCGCACCGTGCTTCGTCGTGTCAAACGCGGCCATGGCCAGCAAGGCCTTGATGATGATTTCACATACAGTTTCGAAGGATGGACGCTAGACCCGCTCAAGCGCCGCCTCCATGACCCGGAACGCGTCCTCGTTCCCATATCCACCGCGGAGTTTCACCTCCTGAAGGCTTTTGTCGACCATCCCGGGCAGGTGCTCGACCGCGATAAATTGCTCGATATGGTTCAGGGCAGGTCGGCCCACTTGTTTGACCGTGCGGTTGACAACCAGGTCAGTCGATTGCGGCGCAAGATCGAAATCGACAGCCGCAACCCCCAATTTATCCAGACCGTGCGTGGTGGTGGCTACTCATTCGCAGCAAAGGTTCGCCGCATTACTCGTGAGGGGCAGGCATGATCAGGCTGATACCACGAAGCCTGCTTGGCCAAGTGATGCTGGCTCTGGCATTCGGCCTGCTGGCCGGCCAAGCGATTTCTGCAGCTCTCCTATACCAGGCAGCCGAGCAAAGGCGCGAGGCGGTGCTCGTCCATTCAATTGCCTTGCAGGTGGCAACGGCTGAAAGGCGCGAAATGCGCCAAAAAAGGCGCATGGAGCGCCTGCGACAAATGCAGGAACTCCACACTGAAGAGATTAGGCAACGCAGGCTTCCGCAGCCGCAAAGGCGGCGCCTTACTGGAATTCGCTCAGAGATCACGCCCGAATATCCCATTGGTGCTGACGAGAATCGGGAGGAAGGGCTGGAGTCTGCGCTGAGCGAGATATTGGCGGAACAGGGCATTGCGCCCGAACGACTGGCGATCGTTCGTCGCTCGGCAGATTCAGATCCATTCATTCAGTCGCGGCCGCGCTTGCTCGCAAGGCTAGGTCAGAGAGAATTCAGGAGCCAGCCCCTGATCGTTGCGGCATTGCGGCAAGAGGCAGGAGGCGATTGGCTGGTTGTCCGCACGCTCGAACCGCGTGCGCCTAGGGGTATGTTCACCTCTATACTGCTGCAAACACTTGTCACTTCGTTGGTTCTGTTCCTGCTGCTGTTCCTGCTGATCCGCCGGATCACGCGCCCGCTGGAGCAACTCACCACGCGTGTAGATCATTTCACCCGACAGCCCGATCGCGCCATTGCGCTGGAAGAAAGCGGGCC
>DMWU01000193.1 GCA_003483125.1 Erythrobacter sp.
TGCAGTTGCATTCCTGTTTCTTGCTTATCCCATACTCGACAGTTTTGCAGCGACCGATGGCGTTGCGCGCGAGGCCAAGGCAATGGCGATGTGGCTGACGATCATCCCCTTCGCCGGCGTTTCCAGCTTTATCTTTGACGGCGTCTTTGTGGGTGCGAGCTGGACACGCGCCATGCTCATTTCGATGCGGTGCGCAACGGCGGCGTCCTCCATGTCGTTATGGCTGACATGGCCGATTGGCAATCACGGCCTCTGGTTGAGTTTCGTCCTGTTCCTGCTGGTCAGGACTGGCCTGCAATTGGCGTTGATGCCGCGCCTGTTAAGGCAAAGTTTCGCCAGCGCTTTACCGCAATAAAAAGGGGCCGCGCACCTTCTGGCGCGCGACCCCGAATTACTTGCTAGCGAAACTTAGAAAGAAACGCGGGCCTCTACGCCCCAGATGCGTGGTTCGTTGACCATCGCGGTGAGGTTGTTGAAGTCGATCCCGCTTACGGCAGAAACATCTTTGGTGATGTTGCGAACGAAGCCGGCAATCTCGTAATTGTCACGCTTATACCCAACGCGAACACCGCCTTCGAGCATACGCTTGTCCTGGAACTCAACCGATTCATAGAGGAAGAAGTTGATCTTCGAACGATAGGCCCAATCGGTGAAGAAATAGATCTCACCGTCGCCAACCGGAACTTCGTAACGTGCGGTGACATTGGCAATCCATTTCGGCGATTGCGGCAGGCTGTTTCCGTCGATGTTGACGATTGCTGCCGAGAATGGAGCGGCAGCAACTTCGATCGGATCAAGGATGGTGCACAATGAAACATCGGGGAATGTGTCGACACGCACACCGCCGCATGCCGCAGTGGTCAGATCTCTATCCTGGATTTCAGTGTCATTGTAGCTAACGCCGGCCGTGAACATTAGGCCAGTAGTAGGCGCAATCTCTGCATCCAGCTCGAAGCCATAGCCGCGAACATTGTCAGCATTGATCACGCGGTTCGCGTTCACGTCACCGCCGACAGCTGTGAGCTGTGCATCGTTGAGATCATAATAGAAGCCGGAAAGGTTGATCCGGGCCTTCCCGTCCCAAAGCGTAGACTTGATGCCAGCTTCGTAAGAGGTGATCGTTTCCGAATCTGCTACCGAAACACCATCCTCCAGCGGAGTTGCAGTCGCAGGCGGGAAAAGGACACGGCCCTGGATGCTGGGTGCGCGATAGCCACGCGCTACACGAGCATAAAGGTTCACATCGTCGCTCGCCTCGTAACGGATGCTGGCATCCCAGGTTACGGTGTTGTCGCTGACTTCGCGCGTTACGGTACCCAGCGGGTTCTGCAGGAAGAGCGGGAACTGCGTATCCTGGCTACGAACAACCACGAAGTCGCGCTTGTCGTCATTATAGCGCAGGCCGCCAGTAATGCTCAGCTGATCGGTTAGATCGTAAGTCATCGAACCGAACAGGCCGAATGCTTCACTCTGCTGGTCTTGGCTTACAACGATGTTGACGCCGCCAGGAGCGTTGAGTGGATCGCCAAGCGTCGAATAGTTTTCGCTCAGGATCTGCAGGTCTTCGTCGAAGTAGAAGAAACCGAACTGATAGCTGAGCGCGCCATCACCATTGCTGGCGATCCTGATTTCCTGCGTGAACTGGTCAAGATCAGGCACAGTATCGCGGGTCTCCGCTGTGAACGGAATCTCGCCAGGACCGTAGAGATCGGGTGGCAAGAAATTCGCACCAAAGCCACCATCAACATCACCCACAGATGTCGATTCTGCATTCCAGACGCTGGTGACAGAGATCAGCGATACCGCCCCAATATCCCAAGTCAGCCGAGCAGAGGCATTTTGCGCCTTGAGGCTTTGATCATTCTGACCGTCGGTAGAAACGCTGTAGCGATCAAAATTGCTATTTAGTCCTTCCTGGCCGCGGGTGAAGTTATTGGCACGGAACAGGCGCGCTGTACCTTCAAGGTCACGAATCTGGCCAGTAAGAAGGATTTCGAAATTGTCGCTTGGCCGAGCTTCAAGCTGAAACCGCATGGCGAATTCTTCGTAACCGCCAAACGCTTCTTCCTCGGTGCCCGATGGAAGTACATTGTCCACGTAGTCGCTCTGGCGCTGGTACAGGCCGGATACGCGCAATGATACCTGGTCTCCCAAGGGCAAGTTAAGCGCTGCTTCGGCATTTACATTGTTGAAGCGGCCATAGGAGAGGCGAGCGTAACCACCGAAATAGTCCTGCGGCTTGACCGAATCGAACTTGACGATGCCGGCCGGCGTGTTGCGACCGAACAGCGTACCCTGCGGGCCGCGCAAGACTTCGACCTGCTGGATGTCAAACACCGGGAAGCCCTTAAGGACCGGGTTCTCGAGAACAACGTCATCATAGATCAGGCTTACCGGCTGCGACGCATTATAGTCGAAATCGGTATTGCCGAGGCCGCGTATATAGAAGCGCGGGAATGTACGGCCAAACGAAGATTCAACCAGCAGGCTGGGAACCTTGCCCGAAATTGCGCGGATATCCTGACCACCACTGCCTAGGGCGGTCAATTGATCCTGGCTGACTGCGGTGACGGAAATCGGAACATCCTGGATATTCTCCTCGCGCCTTTGCGCGGTGACGATGATCGTGCCGACGCCAGTTTCCTCTTCGGCGGTTTCACCGCCATCCTGTGCCGTTGCCGGTGTCGCGGCCAGGAATGTTGTGGCAATTGCCGCAGCTGCGGCCGAGCCAAGATATCTTGAAGTACGCATAGATAGCTGCTCCCCTTACAGGGCGGGAAAAGAGATCAGCTCACTGCTGCCTAAGCCCGCCAGATTTGCTGCGATTAAGAATCAACAACCCACCATTACCCCTAGATGCTTACGGGTCAATTTGCTCCGGCTCCTTGACCACATATTTCGGGACATCGTTGCTAATTCACAACGCTTAGGTGGCTTCAAATTCAGGGTTTTATTGGTGCTTCTTCATTTGCGAGTATGCCTACGACCTGGGTCCAGACAGCGACATTCTGACGCAATTGCACAGGATCAATCTTGTCCAGCGTATCGTCGGGCGTGTGATGCAGGTCGAAATAGCGTGTTCCGTCCTGCTGTAGGTCGATCAGGGCACCTCCCTGATCGCGAATGACATTGAGGTCAGCACCACCTGTGGCAGTCATGGTGCTGTCAGCGACACCAAATCGCGCCACGCTGGCCGCAAGCTTGGCGTGCAAATCAGGGTTGCTCTCGCGGAAATTGCTTTCAAAGCGCCAGATGCGGTCCGCACCGAAATCGCTCTCAAGCCCGACAACAAATGGCTCGTCAATATGTGCCTCGCTATAGGCGATCGATCCGACAAGCCCCACTTCTTCGGCACCCGCCATAAGCACGCGAATTGTGCGCAGTGACTGGCCGGTGCGCGACACATTCAGCGCCGCAGCAGAGATGATCCCGCATCCAGCGCCATCATCGAAGGCGCCCGGGGCGTTCCACCAGCTGTCCAGATGGCAGGCCAACAGGACTGGCGGCAGCGACGGGTCGCGCCCGACAATCTCGCCCACAACATTGCCGCTAGTCGTTGTGCCAAGCAATTGCGATGTCAGCGTGAGTTTCATCATTACTGGCCGGTCGCCGGCACGATCAAACATGCGCTCCAAATTTTCTGCGTCAGGCACCGAGATTGCGCCTGCCGGGATCGGCGAAACGCCTTCGGGGAAATAGGTGCCGCCCGTATGCGGGTTGCGGTGATAATCGGTTCCAACCGATTTGATTACTGTCGCAATCGCACCTTTGCTCGCTGCTATCCCGGCCCCTACCCAGCGTGCCGGCCCGGCAAAACCGTAATGCGACCCATCCATCGTGGGTCGCATCTCATGACTGATATAAGCAATCTTGCCTGCCAGGCTGCCTTCCGGCGCGGCCCTCAGCGCGGCGACAGTCTCAAACTCTACAACTTGAGCTGTGATGCCTTCATCGCCGGTTGAGGCGCTGTTCCCAAGCGGCGCAATAACCAGCGACTGGGAAAACGGCCCGATTATCTCGGCCTGGTGCATGTCGCCCGGCACCCAGGTCTCCATTTCAAATGGCTCGTCCGCGACATTGGCGAAGCCATGATCGTTGAGCCACTTGACCGCCCATGCGCGACCGCGCGCCTCTGCCTCTGTTCCGCCTTGCCTAGGGCCAACCTCGGTTGTGATCCCTTCGACGAAATCCCATGCGATCGTATCTGCCTGCAATGCTTTGTCAGCCATTGTAGGCAGATCGATCGATCCGGATTCATGAGCGACAGTGGGAAGAGCGAGCGAAAGCGCACCAAGCGCGAGTAGAGATTTCTTCATGGCGCAGCCTGCTATCGCGCGCTTCACGCCAAGTCCAGCTTGCCGAGCGGGCGTTCTCACACTATCTGCGCGGCAATTCCACTCAAGCGAGATTCTCTAAGGACGACCATGGCCGCCCAATACGCATATGTTATGAAGAATATGACCAAGAGCTTCCCCGGCGCGAAGAAGCCGGTGCTCTCGAACATCAATCTTCAATTCTACCAGGGTGCCAAGATCGGCATCGTCGGGCCAAACGGCGCGGGCAAATCCACTCTGATGAAGATCATGGCAGGAATCGACACTGATTTTCAGGGCGAGGCATGGCCAGGTGAAAACATTACTGTGGGCTACCTGCCGCAGGAGCCGGAGCTAGACCAATCAAAGACCGTGCTCGAGAACGTCAAGGATGGCGCGCGCGAGGTCGCCGATATGGTCGATCGGTTCAACGCTATTTCTGCCGAAATGGGCGACCCTCAAGACGACACCGATTTTGACGCGCTGATGGAAGAAATGGGTGTGCTGCAGGAGAAGATCGACGCGGTTGACGGCTGGACGCTCGACAACCAACTCGAGATCGCGATGGAGGCCCTGCGTTGCCCACCAGGCGACGCCTCGGTTGAAAACCTATCAGGTGGTGAAAAGCGTCGTGTCGCCCTCACCCGCCTGCTGATCCAGAAGCCTTCGATCCTGCTGCTCGACGAACCGACCAACCACCTAGACGCAGAAAGCGTATTGTGGCTCGAAAATCACCTCGCCGAATATGCCGGTGCCGTGCTGATGATCACCCACGATCGCTACTTCCTCGACAACGTCGTTGGCTGGATCCTCGAGCTCGATCGCGGCTCCTACTATCCGTACGAAGGCAATTACTCGACCTATCTGGAAAAGAAGGCCAAGCGCCTCGAACAGGAGAGTCGCGAAGAATCTGGCCGCCAGAAGGCGCTCAGCCGCGAACTCGAATGGATCAGGCAGACGCCCAGCGCGCGCCAGACCAAGTCAAAGGCGCGTATCCGCAAGTTCGAACAGCTGCAGGACGCGCAGAGCGATCGCAAGCCGGGCAAGGCGCAGATCGTGATCCAGGTGCCAGAGCGCCTGGGCGGCAAGGTGATCGAGGCCAAGAACATCTCCAAGGCGTATGGCGACAAGCTGCTGTTCGAAGATCTCAGCTTCAGGCTGCCGCCGGGCGGCATTGTGGGTGTGATCGGTCCAAACGGTGCAGGTAAGTCTACGCTGTTTCGCATCATCACAGGCCAGGAGACACCCGATAGCGGCAGCATCAAAATCGGCGATACGGTGCGCCTTGGCTATGTCGACCAGAGCCGCGATCACCTGGATGGCAAGAACAATGTCTGGGAGGAAATCTCCGACGGGCTCGATTACATGCAGGTCAATGGCCACGACATGTCGACCCGTGCCTATGTCGGCGCCTTCAATTTCAAGGGACCGGACCAGCAGAAGAATGTCGGTAAGC
>DMWU01000104.1 GCA_003483125.1 Erythrobacter sp.
CATAGCCCGCCGGTGTCAATCGGGCGGTAGCCACGACCGAGCTTTGCCAGTCTGCCCCATTTCCATGGAAATAAAGGATCGTTGGCTTGCCTGCACGGGCAGCCTTGTATCCCGATCGCAGGATCAGCCCATCGCTAGTCTGATAGGCGATCTCCTCGAACCCCGAAGGCACAGTGCTTTCGCCTCTGGGCGCGGGATAGATGAAAAAGCGTTGCGCAAAAAGCAGCGCCGCCAGCAGGATGAGATAGGCAATGGCCAGCGACAGCAGCAACGTTCTTATCATGGACGTTGCTGAGCCTGATTCACTGCCATTAGTCCAATTCTAAGCGCGGGCCTCTTCGACGCCCGCCGAATTATGCCGCAGCGCCTTCAGCACGGTATCGACGATTTGCGGCGCGTTGAGCCCGGCCTGATCATACTGTTTGTCTGGCGCGTCGTGATCGAGGAACAGGTCGGGCAGGCGCATTGTGCGGATCTTTAGGCCCGCATCGGTAAGGCCTTTATCGCTGGCAAAAGTCAGCACATGCGCGCCGAGTCCACCGATTGATCCCTCTTCCAATGTCACCACAACCTCATGGCTGCGCACCAGCTTCTCGATCAAATCTGTGTCGAGCGGCTTGGCAAACCGCATATCGGCAATAGTCGTCGACAGGCCCTTGGCGTCCAACTGGTCTGCCGCCTTCTTCGCCTCTTCAAGCCTGGCGCCAAGCGAAAGGATCGCAACTTTCGACCCTTCGCGCACAATCCGGCCCTTACCTATTTCCAGTGTGTGTGGAACATCCGGCAGCTCAACGCCAACGCCGGCCCCACGAGGGTAGCGGAAGGCAATCGGGCCGTCGTCATATTCCACGGCGGTATAGGTCATATGAACCAGTTCCGCTTCGTCAGCGGCCGCCATCACCACAAAATTCGGAAGTGTGGCGAGATAGGTGATGTCGAAGCGGCCCGCATGCGTCGCGCCATCTGCGCCAACCAGTCCCGCACGATCGATAGCGAAACGAACCGGCAGGTTCTGGATCGCGACATCGTGCACCACCTGGTCATAGGCGCGCTGCAAGAAGGTTGAATAGATTGCGGCAAACGGCCGCATGCCTTGCGCCGCAAGCCCTGCAGCAAACGTTACAGCATGCTGTTCTGCGATGCCGACATCGAAGGAACGATCCGGATGCGCCATGGCAAATCGGTCAACCCCTGTGCCCGATGGCATTGCGGCAGTGATGGCGCAAATCCGACTGTCTTTGTCGGCAAGCTTGGCAAGCGTATCGCCAAATACATTCTGATAGGCAGGAGGACCTCCTGATGATTTGGCTTTCTCGCCCGTCACAACGTCGAATTTCGGCACGCCGTGATATTTGTCGGCGCTGTTTTCCGCTGGGGCGTAGCCCTTGCCTTTGGTGGTCACGACATGGACGAGGACCGGGCCCTCTTCCGCATCGCGAACATTCTCGAGCACTGGTATCAGATGGTCGAGATTATGCCCGTCGATGGGGCCGACATAATAGAAACCCAATTCCTCAAACAGGGTTCCGCCAGTCACCATGCCACGCGTATATTCCTCGGCCTTTTCAAGGCTGGAATGCACACGCCGGGACAGCTTTTTCGCCACTTTGGAAGCCAGCGAACGCAGGCCCAGATATTCGCTCGATGAAACCATGCGCGCAAGATAGGCCGAGAGCCCACCAACAGGCGGCGCGATCGACATGTCATTGTCATTGAGGATCACGACCAAGCTATTGCCTGCGGCCTCGGCGTTGTTCATCGCTTCGTAGGCCATACCCGCGCTCATTGCACCATCGCCGATTACTGCGATGCCACGTCCGGGCTTGTCCTGCATCTTGTTGGCAAGCGCAAAGCCGAGCGCCGCCGAGATCGAAGTTGAACTATGCGCCGTACCAAATGGGTCGTACTCGCTCTCGCTGCGTTTGGTGAAGCCAGAGAGGCCACCTCCCTGTCGCAAGGTGCGGATGCGAGCCCGCCTTCCTGTGATGATTTTGTGCGGATATGCTTGGTGGCCAACGTCCCAAACCAGCCGATCATCAGGCGTATTGAAAACGTAATGGATCGCAACAGTCAGCTCGACAACGCCCAGGCCCGATCCCAGGTGGCCGCCGGTCGAACCGACCGCATCGATCATTTCGGCACGCAGTTCATCTGAAAGTTGACGTAGATCGGAACGATCAAGCTGCCGCAAATCGTCGGGCGTGCAAACCGTGTCGAGAAGAGGTGTTTTGGGGCCTTGGCTCATATGCGGGCATCTACACTTGAATAGTGAAACTGTCGATGAACGGTTAATCTATGAAAATACACGCCTTGTCGACACATTTAGCCGGAGCAGCTCTTACACAGCCCGCGAACCTCGATTACCGGACGCTCCGCCTTGAATTCACGCGTCTGCGCGATCTTGCGAATCGTGCGCGATGTCTCGTCATCATCGACATGGATCGTATCGCCGCATTCATCACAAACCAGGAAGATGCAATCATGCTCACAACCCGGATGTGTATTGGCAAGATAAGCATTGGCGCTTTCAACCCTTAGCGCAAGATTGTTGGCCACAAACAGGTCAAGTATTCGATAGACGCTATTAGGCGCCACTCGCTTGCCACGCGAACGCGAAAGATTATCGGCTATGTCATATGCGGAGGCTGGACGCTCATGCTGCGCCAATTCGGCAAAAACCGATTCCCGCATGCCTGTCCATTGCTCGCCCGCTTCAATCAAGGCCTCGCGCGCTGCACTAACGAGGTTTGCCCCCGAATGCTCATGATGGTCGTGATCATGTCTTGCCATTTCGCCTATATAGGCGCGCGCATTGGCATTCGCCAATCCTGCAAATTCGCGGCCGGCAAGGCCTCTATTTGTAGTCGCGCAGTATGCGCTCGCGATAATGTTCCGGGAACAAGGCTTTCAGCGCCTCCACCTTTGGAACGTCCCATCGCAGAATGTATCCGTGGCGCGGATTACGAGCCATGAAATCCTGGTGGTAGTCTTCCGCGGGGTAGAATTTCTTGTGGCGTTCGATCCCGGTTACGATGGGCCGGGTCCACAGGCCAGAACTGCGCATCTGCGAAAGATAGGCCCTGGCCACCTGGCGTTGCTCACTGCTGGTTGGGATAATTGCAGCGCGATATTGCGGGCCGATATCTGGGCCCTGCCGGTTCCGAAGGGTCGGATCGGCCACGACAGAGAATAATATCCGCAGCAACTGATCGTAACGTACGACCGATGGATCATAAACGATCCGAACCGCCTCGGCATGGCCAGTCACGCCTGTGTTGGTCTGCTTGTAAGTGGCAGTGGCTGCATTGCCGCCATGATATCCTGAAACGGCAGCCTTAACGCCATGCACATGGCTCAAAACGGCCTTCACACCCCAAAAGCATC
>DMWU01000287.1 GCA_003483125.1 Erythrobacter sp.
TGCATCAGCACCAAGGGCAAGATCATCACTCCCGCCATCTATAGTCCCTCACAAACATTTTGCGCCGGATCATCGAGGAAAGGCGCGAAGGGACAATTGACGTAGCGTAGCCGCACCTGCGCATCGCCAAGGTCGACAACGATCCGGTCAGCGCGAATATCCTTGGGCGCATTGCCGATGCCGCCAACGCGCTCACCGGCATTGTGCAGGCCAAGGAAGCTTACCATGTCATCCTGGTCGATACCGTGGCCCGAAACGCCAATCCGGCCAACCAGCGTATTGTCGCGATAGATAGGCACAGACCCGGGGAAAATCTGGATGCCATTGGAAATGCGCGGCGTTCCAGCGGGCGAATTTGGCAACGCGGTGCAAGCCTGCGCCGTATCCGGCTGTGCGCCATTTGTGGCAACGTAAGTCAGGTGTTCCATAAGGTTACCGGCAATCAGATCGCTTTGCAGACCCACAGCAAAGGGGCTGAAACGATCACTTTCCATCACGGAAAGCGGCCCCGGAGGGCGACCAACTTCACCATCCGGGAAATAGGGCCGCGAAAGATTGCCGCCCGATCGGTCGGCAAATGCAAATGTTCCGGTCAACGCATTGGGATCATTGAGGAATGTCCGCACACGCTGCACATATGCGGCGATCGGTGCAGGCGCGGCGCCAAGGTCGCTGGCCGCGACCGGGTTTGAGAATAGCGCTGCCGTTCGCGCCTTCTGCAGGCTCACATCGGTTCCGAAGATCGGCCCATCGGGAGAGCGAACAATACCCAATATCTGGCCATGGGTGTCTACCAGGCTGATAGTTGCCTGCATCCTGCTGTCGACTGGGCGACGGATTTGCGCCCGCGCGCGGCTGAGCACGACAAATGCCTCTTCAAGGATGGCACGCACTTCATCCTCACTCAAAGGCTGGGCAACACTTGCCCCATCGGTACCGGCGCGCACTGGGTAGCGTGGAGTGCCAGTACCATCGGTAAGCACGTAGACGTCGGGATTGTTGAACTCGGCATCAGTAGCCAGCCTGATGCCCGATGCTTCCGTGCCATAGGTGACACCCGCGCTGATCGTGCCGTCATTGTAACCAAAGACAGGCACCAACCCACCAGCGGGTCCGTTCACGGCGCCAAAGCTCGATTGCAAGGGCCCTAGGTCATTCACGGTCATGTCGCTGAAACGCAGCGAGGTTCCATCGACATTGATTTGGCTGGCGGTGATTTCCAGAGGCGGGGCAAAACCTTGTATGCCCGCAAGCGCAGCCGCCTCCTCATCATCCAGATCGACATCCAGGATGTTGGGGTCGGCTCCATAATCGCCGTCCCCCTCTACGCCGATGCCGCCGACAACGACGCCGTTCTTGTAAATCGGGAAACCACCCGGATCGGCAGATAGGCCAAGCGGCGAACGCTTTGGCCCGATCAGCGCGCCAGCCCCGCGGCCGCCGCTAAAGCGCCGGGAGAGATCTGAGCATGGCAGTTGGCTGAACTGCACGCCGAACAAAGGGCCACTCTCTAGCCCTACCGTCGATGGTGCCGGCGGGAAATGCTGCTGTACGATCTGGCTGGCCGTGCGACTTGAGAAAGCATTGCCCCCACTTGAAAGATATGCGCCAGTAATCGCCTTGGCGATGGCAGCGGTAACAGTCGGAACATCCGCCCCCTGCAAACCAATTTCCTGCCCGGCCGCCGCCAGGCCTCCGATCTGCTGACGGGAGACCGTAGTAGCCGCAGGCGTATTGTTCATAGCGAAGACCGCCAGCACATTGCCGACGCGATCAACCACCGCAATTGTTCCAGGAAGGCTACGCGCCTGCGCCTCGCCCACAGCCTGCGCCAGAATCCGTTGCACCTCGGCAATCGACAATGATTCCGCGGCTGGATCGGCAAATAGCCGCCCGCTAGTCGGTGGTGTGGGAGTTGGACCAGGCGTTCCACCGGTGGCTGGAGGTGAAGAATCGCCGCCACCGCATGACGCTAGCGTCATCGCCAGTGACGCAACCAGGCTGATTGGTGCCCGTCCAAAGCCGCGCATTAGCGAAGCGCCCCGATTGCACCGGCCGCCTGCCCCAAGGCACTTCGGAAATCCGAAGGCCGATAGGAATTCGGCCCCGCAACTGCAGCATAGGCCCGGTTGATATTGGCCCTTATTCCTGCGGCAGCGCCTATGGTTACCCGCCCGTCGCGAACCAGCGCGTTGAGGAGCGTATCGATAGCCATAACCGCCTGCACCGAACCGGCATAATCTGTGAAGCGTGGGCGCGTCGCCTGGTCAGCAATGCCGGAAATCACGCTAAAGACATCGCCTGTTGCGTAAGAGCGCGCCGCCATGGCATCAGACAGGCTCACGGCCTTGCTCTTGAGCTCGATTGCTACCTCCTGGCTGGCACTTCGCCCCTCACCCATTGCACCATGGAAATCGCGGCTGGCGGCAATGAATGCCTCTGCCTCAGCAGGCGCCAGCGAACGCGCCACGGCAGAAAGCATTATGATGTTCTCGTCATTGAATGGCGCATTGCCGAATGGAATCGGGCGCCCCGGATTCGGCTCGAAAGTCAACTTCCGTTGCGGGCCATCGTTGATGTCTCGATGGCAGGAATGGCAATCGAAGAAGTAATATTCGGGGAACAGTCCGCGCAGCGCGAATTCCGGCCCTGCGAAGAGGTCGGTCGCGCGACTTACCGCTTCTGCCTGCCCTACTGCCCACAACCGTACGCTATCGGTCCTAGGCTTACGATCCAGATAATCGCCGTCCTCATCGTGATGCTGCTGGAGTGCCGAGAATAGGTCGAGCTCAAAACTCACACGTGGGTGGCCGGCAGCCATCATCGAATGCGTTACGAATTGCCCGGCCTTGGTGCTGCCATAGTGGCAATCGAGGCAAACGCGCGCGCGCGTTTGTGGATCTTCTAGCGGGATCAGCCCGTTGCTGATGTTGGAAGCATGCGTTGCCGGTTTGGCATAGTGCAGCGGAAGCCAGTCTTCTGATGCGCCGTGGCAGCTCTCGCAACCCACGCCGTCTGATAGATGGAAACGGTCGCCCCGCTGGCCGACTGGCGCAAAAGTGGAATGGCATCCCAGGCATGCCGGGGCAGAGGTTGCAGGGCCGATCCCCAGGCTTTCGGCAATCTGGCGGCCGCGTGGTCCGGCCAATACTGCATATGCACGGCTATGCGCGCCGCTGGGCGATGATGGCTCTTGCCAGGTAGCGATTTCATCTTGGCGTACCACGGCGCCATTTCCTTCGGCGCGGCCATGGCAGGTCGAACCGGCGCAGGTTGCCACGCCTTCAAATTGCTTGCCGCCGCTCTGCGCGCTGGCTTGGCCTGCGCCAACCCCGCCAAAAGCGAAAAGACCGGCAACTAATAGTACCGCACCTGCTAATGCCGCTGTTGCGCCTGCCCCCCAAGATGGGGCCCCCGGTTCAGGCCGTTCAACCATGTGCCTCCCTGCCTCTGGCCTAAGCCAGATACCCCTGTGCAATTCACTTTGCAGACATTGCCCTCAATGCCTGCGGGTGCGGCCCACTTATTCCTGCAGAAGCTGCGACCTAGTTGGTCGCCAGCGTCTGCGAAAGGAGATCCAATTGCAAGCTGCATCCCTTGTCGATCAGGATGTCAGCCATGCCCTCCGCGTCTTCGGTCGGAGCATCAATCACGGTGAATGTCACCGTCGTAGCGACCGCTCCGCCAGGGCCACTAATCATGTATTCCACACCTTCTTCTAACGGCAGGCGTTCATTATCAACGGGTCGCACAGTCGATCCTTCAGCAAAGGTCACGTGCTGATGATAGTCCGAAGTACCCGGCCGCATGATAAATGTCTGCTCGGTTTCGGTTTCGGGGCGCCACAGGAATACAGTCTGAAGATCAGGCACGCACATCGAGCCCGACTTGGTGACGTCGACATACCAAAGGTTCGGGCTTCGTGTCCCTTCGCCGCTTCCTGCACGTGTTGCCCCGGGACGCACGCGTTGACGGGCACCCTGCCGGGTCAAATTGGCCAAAGTTGCACGTTGTGGAGCACCCCTTACCCCGGCGCGAAATGTCCCCGGACCGCGCAATTCACGTGTCCCCGCCGAATTGAGAATGGTGACCTGATCACCTTCTTCCAAGACGATCCGATCAGTATCCTTGACCTTGGTCCCTACGGGAAAATCTTCTGCGGAGGGACCCGATGATTTGACGATAACACCGGCAACCAGCGGTGCCGAAATGGCAAGCGCCGCAGCCGATATAGCCAGCGAAACCCCCTTAAGGTGCTTTTCAACTGAGAACATAAGCATCGTCTACCCCCTGATTTCTTAGACGATGTAACAGATTATCCAAGGCTTTGTCATTTGGATTCTGGGCATATAATTCCTCGAGCAAGGTAATTGCATCTGCCCTGTTCGTTTTGAATAGCTCCATGGCCTCGGACACGGCCTGTCTTTGGTCCGCATCAATATGCGGAGTAGGTTCCATCAGCTCGACAGGTTGCGATCTTCCACGTAGCACGACTTTCCCCATCGGGCGCCACCAATCGAGCGTCGTGCGCTCTGCCAATTCGCGACTTGCCATCACCGACGAATCGAGCGCCTTGTTCGCCGCCTCAAGCCGGGCGGCGGTATTCATGCTGTCCCCCAAGGCGGTATATTGGATGCGATTTTCGCCGCCGAAATTTCCGACCACAGCCTCGCCAAAATGCAGGCCCACGCGTGTCTTGCCGACCGGCGGCAGGTTGGGATCCATCTCCGCAACTTCGCGGCGGAAATCCTCGCCGGCTTGCCAGATCGCATAGCCGGCCTTAGCCGCACGATCGGCATCGTCGGGCCTGGCAAT
>DMWU01000069.1 GCA_003483125.1 Erythrobacter sp.
CTCGCTGGCCATCAGCCATCGCTCGAGCTACGGCGACAGGCTCCGCGCATAGCGTCAGGCCGTAACTTGCATTCTCGACATTCGTGCCGGTCACCACGCTTCCATCGACAAATTGCAGCGCCGCACCCACACGGAATTTCGAATAGGGGGAATAGGAATTGTCCATCGCCTGCCGCGCCGCGCCCACAAGACTCGCCTTGGCTTCATCGCTACTCATCAATAATTCCCATCATGGTTGCACCACCACCCATTCGATCGGCTCGCTTGATGCTTCTGTAGCGCGGGCAGCATTCGCGCTCCATAGCAGCCATGGCCTGCCAGCGTAATCCGGCAGGAAACGATCGCGCATCAACCAAAGGTCGCGCTCCACCCGAGTCGTGAGCCGATAGCGTAATTCAAGTTCCCTGCTGGGCTTGAGTATCACCGGCTTGCCGACATGCAGTTCGACTTGGTTGATGAAGATCATCAACTCGCTTTCGAAAGCGGCATCGCTCACTCGGGTTTCACAGGCACCTGCGGTCTTGTCCAGCAAGAGTACGGGAGGCAGCAAATCTGGATCGCGCGGCACGACGAGAGCAAAGTTAGCAGACTGTCCATCCGCACCCTCGCAAGGATCGAAGACATGCAATGCGCCGACCTGCAATCCCGCACGCCGTGCAGCTTCGAGGTTACGGACGAAGCGCGCATCCTGCCCGCTGGACCCGCGGCTCGCCTCTACATAGGCGAACTTGCCGCCAAGGGCGCGCACAGTCTCAAAGCCTATGATCCCCTGCCGCTCGCTCACGGCGACCCCCTGGTCGGGATAGATCGCCTCTTTGGGTGCCCAATGCCGCATGTCCCACCAATACCAGGCAACCGCGACCGTCCCTACCAGCACAATCAGTGCGAGCAGGTAGAGCTTCCAGCCTCCCTTTGCTTTACCGGAATTGCGACTCTTCTTTTTCTTCGCCATGCCTGCGTGCCAGTTCAGCCCTTGATATGCAGCACGCAGATCAACGTGAAAAGCCGCCTGGCGGTGGGAAAGTCCGTTTCCACCTTGCCCTCCAAACGTTCCATCAGAAGTTCGGCTGCTGAATCGTGAATCCCGCGCCGCGCCATATCGATTGTTTCGATTTCGGCAGGAGTCGCCTTGCGAATCGCCTGGTAGTAACTGTCGCATATGGCGAAATATTCGCGGATCGGCCGGCGAAAGCGCGCAAGGCCGATCAAAAGGGATTCGAGGAATTCCTCATTCGTATCGCGAATCTCCATCGCCAGCCGACCATCCATGACCGAGAGGTGCAGCCTGAACGGCCCATTGGCGCCGCGAGACGCGCTGCGTACGGGTTTGAAGTTGTTTTCTTCGATCAGGTCGAAAATGGCGACGCGCCGTTCCTGTTCGACATCGGCATTGCGCCAGATAATCGTCTCTTCATCGAGAGCGATATGCGCAATGCGGAAATCGGCGCCGGAATCGGATGCGTGTGTGCCCATCAGGACTTCTGCTTTCGCAGAAGCTTGCCCTCAGTTTCAAGCCATTCGATTCATCATCCCCGCTATCCACAAGCAGGTGAGGCTAATATGCAATAAATGAACAGCATTGGCCCTTGCCTTTAATGAGGGTGGGACTCCATTAGAGTGCCATGGCCGACACGCAGCTCATGATCCGATCAGATGATTCTGCCTCCGCAGGAAAAACGCTGCCTTCCAATATCGAAGCAGAGGCCGCTTTTCTCGGCGCCGCGCTGATCGACAATCGGGTATTGGAAGAATTGCGCACGCCGATCCGGCCAGAACATTTTTACGAACCCCTGCACCAGCGCATTTTCGACCGTATCCTGAAACTGGTCGATCGCAATGCTACCGCTAGCCCGGTGACTCTGAAACCATATTTTGAGGGTGACGAAGCTCTCAGCGCCTTGGGGGGAACCACCTATCTTGCGGAGCTGACCGCCGACGGTCAGGGCCTGCTGGCTCCGGGTGAATTGGCGGAGCAGATTTACGACCTTGCCCTGCTGCGCGAATTGGTGAGCGTGGGACGCGGGCTGGTAGAGGGCGCGCTCGACACGAGCGAAGAAGTCTCTCCCATGGACCGGATTGCCCAGGCAGAAGCCGATCTGTTCCAGGTCGCCGAGGGCGCGACCACGGGCAGCGAAGCCGCGAGCTTCAAGGACGCGTCACTCACCGCCATCAAGATGGCTGAAGCCGCGATGAATTCTGGAGGTGGCCTATCAGGCAAGACCACCGGACTTGAGGTAATCGACCAGAAGACCGCCGGCCTACATAATTCTGACCTTGTGATCCTTGCCGGTCGCCCCGGCATGGGCAAGACGTCGCTGGCTACCAACATCGCCTTCAACTGCGCAGAAGAGCATCTGCAATGGCAGCGCGATGGCGGCGAATTCAATTATGGCGCACCGGTCGCATTCTTCAGCCTGGAAATGAGCGCAGACCAGTTGGCAACGCGTATCTTGGCCGAACAGGCCGAGATCAGCAGCGAAAGCCTGCGCATGGGTAAGCTGAGCCGAGACGAATTCCAGAAACTGTCCTTCGCCAGCCAGAGACTGGCCGAACTGCCGCTCTATATTGACGACACGCCCGCACTTACGATTGCCGCGCTACGCACTCGGGCGAGGCGGCTGAAGCGGCGGCACGATATCGGCCTAATCGTGGTCGACTACCTGCAATTGCTCCGGGGTGCAGGTCGCGCCCAGGACAATCGCGTCAACGAGATTTCCGAAATCAGCCGGGGCCTGAAGACGCTTGCGAAAGAGCTGCAGGTTCCAGTGGTCGCGCTCTCTCAGCTCAGCCGCGCGGTTGAACAGCGCGAGGATAAGCGGCCCTTGCTTTCCGACCTGCGCGAATCCGGCTCGATCGAGCAGGACGCCGACATGGTGTGGTTCATCTATCGGGCCGATTATTATCATGAGGCTGTCCGACCCGACATGCCCAACGAGACAAGCTCTGCCGATGCGCAGGAAAAGTACCGCGTATGGGAAGAGCGTTACCTAGAACTACGAAACAAGGCGACGCTGATCGTGGCCAAACAGCGCCATGGCTCGACCGGCAATGTGCCGCTCCATTTCCAGAGCGAGATCACCAAATTCACCTCGCCCAATATGCGCGATTACAGCGATTACGGGATGGAATGACCGGCCGGCCTATTGGCCAAGGTTGAGCCGCCGCGTGACGGTATAATCCACAACCGCCACGAGGAACCATGAAAGCACCCAGCGCACCCGATTGATCAGGCCTGCCTTCTTGCGGTGCCATTCAAGCGTAACCGGCTCGGAATGATCACGGTGATGCGCAATATATTGCCGCATGCGCTCAGCAAATTCTGCATCCTCGATCCGCAGCATCACCTCGAGGTTGAGATAGAGGCTCCGCATGTCGAAATTGGCGCTGCCGATGTAAGTGACGTCGTCAATTACAACCAGCTTGGTGTGGAGCTTCGCGTGGGAGAACTCCCACAGCTTCGTCTTGCGTTTCAGCAGGAACTTATAGAGTGAGCGCGCCGCGCCTATTGTCGCTCCATTGTCTGACTTGCCCGCCAGCACAAGGCTGGCAGCTCCGCGTTTCGCAATTTCCGCAATCTTGAAGATGACGCCTGCCGCAGGCGAGAAATAGGCCATCATCATGTCAAGCCGATTGCCATTGTCGAGATCGCTCAAGATGCTGCTGGCCCAGCTCGATAACCCCAATGTCGGGCCGCCAATCAAGACCTGAACCTGGTTCCCCTGCGGGTTCCAATCGCGCACGGCAAGACGAATTGATCGCCATGGCGCCTGCCGCTCTGCGACCCATTGGAACAGTGTATCGAACCAACGTTCGAGATCGGCCAGTGCCGCACCGCGGATCACAAGGCCAAGATCGCTCCAGCCATCTCCCCGCTCCGGTGTGAAGTAATCATCGGCAATATTGAAGCCGCCCAGCATTGCAGCATTGCCATCTGCAATCAGTATCTTCTGATGGTTGCGAATAAGGTATCGTCGTGACCATTTAGCGCTGAATGTGCGGAACTCGCCGTTAGCCTCGGTCAATGGCTGGAAGAAATTGGCATTAGCGCTGCTGCCAAAGCCGTCGACAATCAGTCGCACCCTGACCCCACGCTGCGCCGCATTGGCAAGTGCATCGCGCACCCGTTTTCCCGAAGTGTCAGGCTCATAGATGTAGAAGACGAGGTCGAGCGATTGTTGCGCCTCGTCGATTAATTCGATCAAGGCATCCAATCTTGCTCGCCCTCGTGGCAGGATACGCAAATCATGCCCCGCCACATCCAGTGCGAACGCCTCGCCTTCGCGAAATGGCAATTCTGCCTTTATATCGGGAATTTCGGTCGGTTGAGTCACAATTGCTGCTTAGCCAAGTTCACACGGATGATGCAATTTCTTGACTCGGTAGCCCGCGCCACCTATTTCGCGCGCTTTCCCGCAAGAAACCATTTGCATGAGAGGCCTTGATGGCACGCGTTACCGTTGAAGATTGCGTCGATAAAGTTCCCAACCGGTTTGATCTGGTGCTGCTGGCTGCCCAGCGCGCACGCGAGATCTCGGGCGGTTCCGAACTGACGCTTGATCGTGACCGGGACAAGAACCCGGTTGTTGCCCTGCGCGAAATCGCCGAGCAGACGATCAAGCCTAAAGAGCTGAGCGAAAGTATCGTACTCGGGCTGCAGAAGATCCTGCCAGATGATGAAGATGAGGCTGATGAAATCGGCTCGCTCAGCCAGTCGGCTGAAGCCTTGCGTATCACCGCATCTGCGCCGACCCGCTCAACTTCGATTGGGACAGAATTCGACGGCTGATATTTCGTCGAAAAATTAATCAAAAGGACCCGCCTTTCACTAGGCGGGTTTTTTGTTGCCATTGACCGCTCACGCACAAATTGGCCATAGGTTCAATCCAGAGCTGGAGGCAGGCAATGGGCGAGATCGGTGAAGGGCTGGGCAGCGCGATCGAGGGCGGATTGCTTTCGCGCTCAGTTGAGAAATCGGCCGGTGAAGGCCAGTTTGCCATCACAGGAAACTGCCTGAACTGCGGCACCAAGCTGATCGGTGCGCATTGCCATGAATGCGGGCAAAGATCTCAATTACGTCGGACGATCTCTGCAATACTGCACGATATCATTCATGGCGTGCTCCACCTTGACGGCAAGTTCTGGCGTACGCTCCCGCTGCTAACTTTCAATCCGGGCGTAATTACGCGGCGCTATATCGATGGCGAGCGCGCGAAGTTCATCAGCCCCATCGCGATGTTCCTGTTCAGCGTGTTCTTGATGTTTGCGATTTTTCAGGCGCTGGGAATTTCCGCCCCGACAGACCTTTCAGCCAGCGATGAGACAGTCGAAGGATTGGAGCAAGCAGGGGAAACTGCACGCAGTCAAGCGGCGGCTACACGTGAAAGCTTGAATGAGCGGCTGGGAAGCCTTCCTGCCGATAGTCCCCTGAGAAAAGAAGGCGAGGC
>DMWU01000121.1 GCA_003483125.1 Erythrobacter sp.
GGTGGGCGTTATTTGTGTATTCTCCGATCACGCCATTTTGGAAACCAGCGCTTACCACTGTCTGCGGCTTTGCGGCAGTTACAGACAAGATGCATAGCGATAGGCCAATGACTATTTTCAACAAGAGGCCGTCACGCGTGAGTGATTTCATTGGGCTATGAATCCGAATTAACGATCTCCCCTTAACTTATTTGCGCGCTGCTGGCTGTTAGTAGCTTTACTTACCAAGCGCGCGTTTTAGGCAAAGCTTGGTAATATAGTGATTTCGAGTGTTCCCGATGCGGTCTCAGCCACTTAGGCTGCCGGGATTTGACCCATTCCCTAAATTTTTGGGGAGGCGTGGTTTAATCTCTCAGCTTAATTAGCCGGGCAACTGCGGTAACTCAGTCAGAACTGCCGAGCGCTGCCACGCAAGCCGCGCGATCCACTGCCCTGCCATCACTGGCACGCCGCGCCTCCAAATGGGTCGCAACGGGCTGTGCGCCGGGTCGGAGCGGATAAAGATAAACGTCGAGAACGCATGGCTCACCTTTGAATTGCAACTTTCGGGCATCGCCTTCGGCGATATCGAGCCGCGCGCTTCCAAACCTGCGCTCCAGCTGTGACGCGCTTTGGCCAATTACATTCTCCAGCCCCGGCGCGCGCATCATCTGGGGTGGGATGAAGCCGGGGGAGGGAGGTGCGGGATTGGTTGGGTTGACGCGCGGCACGGGCTTGGGTGCAGGGTTGCGTGCGCTCTTTGTCGGGCTTGACGTTGGCGGTGGCGGTGCAGATGCGCTGACGCAGGCACCCAGCGCAGGCATCAACCCAACAGCCAATGCAATTTGAAGGAACCTAGCCATTCGTCTCTCTCGTTCTAGATTGCACCAGATGCGTTGCGGCCGCAGCCCCGATTACCGGTGCAAGCAGGTTGGCTATGGGCACCACCATCATGGCGGTAATCGCTCCACCCAATACTACGCGCTCAATTGCGCCTAGCGGGCTTGCATGGTCAGGCGATGGGCGATGTCGCAGCCAACTCATATCAGTGAGCTCACGGCCCAATAGCACGGCATTGACCAGCCAGAAGACGATCGCTGGGCCAATTGCGGTGAAAAGCAGGATTAGAGCCACAATTGCGGCAAGGCCATTGAACAGCATGGCGCGCCATGCGCCGCGCACGCTGTTCACGGCATCCTCTCGCAATGGGAGTTTGTACAGCCCCTCGGCCGCGGCAGGGTAGTGCCGCCTCTCAACCGCCATTATGATTTCATCAGCAAAGAACTGCAGCACTGCCAGTGCGACAATGCGAAATAACAGCCAGCCGGCCAGCAGGGCGAATGACACGCCAACTATACCTGCCACTGCATTACTATAATCAGCGGGCAGATTGGCGATGATCCATTGCTCGATGGAGGCATCGAGCGCCCACCAGAGAGCCACTCCGCCAAGGATGAAAATCACCATTGTAATCAACATGCTCTTGGCCAAGATGCGCAATATGGCGGGATCGCCCAATTGACGAATAGCCTTGAAGAGAGATGCGATTACTGCGTCCATGGAATTGCTGCGTTTTGGGCCTCAATCCGCTCAAGTCAATGTTGTAAAATCGAGCTGCCCCTTGGCTAAGGTGAATTGAGCGGCTAGGCGCAGCGCTTTCCAACCAAGTAATGAGAATCTCAAGTGACTGAACCGCGTTATGACGTGATCGCCATTGGCAATGCTGTGGTTGATATTATTGCCTCATGCCAGGATGATTTGATCGCGGAATTGCAGCTTAATCGCGGCGGCATGACGCTGATCGACGAGGCTCGCGCCGAAGAGCTTTACGGCGCGATGCCCCCAGCACGCGAAGTTTCGGGCGGCTCTGCGGCCAATACGCTGGCCGGCCTTTCCACTTTGGGCTTGCAATGCGCGTTCATCGGCCAGGTTGCCGACGACCAGCTGGGCAAGGTCTTTCGCCACGACATGCGCGCGACGGGGATCGATTTCGATACCGAAGCGCGGGAAGGCGAACCTGCAACTGGGCGAGTGTTGATACTTGTGACGCCGGACGGCGAGCGCACTATGAACACCTTCCTGGGAGCGGGTCAGTTCCTGCCGGCTTCCGCCCTGGATGAGGATCTGATCGCTTCGGGCGCTATACTGTATCTCGAGGGCTATCTGTGGGATCCGGAAGAACCGCGTAAAGCGATGCGGCGCGCGATAGAAGTCGCTCGCCGGGCTGGCCGCAAGATTGCTTTCACAGCAAGCGAGAGCTTTGTGATAGATCGCCATGCAGATGATTTCCGGCAAATGCTGGATGATGGGGTGATCGACATATTATTCGTCAACGAGCACGAGCTTGCGACGCTCACCGGCGAGGAGGATTTCGAGGCAGGTATTTCTGCAGTTGCACCAAAGGTGCCGGTCCTGGTCGCGACTCGTAGTGAGAAAGGCGCAATCGCAATTGCGCATGGTGAACGGGCAGAAGTCCAGGCAGAGCCAGTCGCGAAGGTTGTGGATACTACCGGGGCGGGCGACCAATTTGCCGCCGGCTTCCTCTCAGGATACGCAAAGGGCGAGCCTCTGGATCGGTGCCTGAGGCGTGGTGCCGTCGTGGCCGCAGAGGTGATCAGCCACTACGGCCCAAGGCCTGAAGTCGACCTGAAGGGGCTGGTCGCAGAAAAACTCGGCTAGATAGAGTTACGCCAATGCAGTTGCAGGCTTGGCTGGCGGGCTGCCTGCTCGCCATCCTAGCCACCCAGCCAGCGCGCCCGCGCCCAATCCCGCGGCCAGCGTCAACGCTGTCGGTATTGTGGCATAGACTGCGAACATCCGGTCAAATATCGCGATCGACGGCGCAAACCACATTACGACTGACTGGGTTGTCATGAATGCAGCGGCAACCAGCCAGGGCGCCCCATGCCTGCGATCCCGGAAATAGAGAACCATCACAAATACAATCATCAGGGCATTGCTAAACGCGATAGTGCTCAGCAAGCCGTGCAGGCCGTCAGTGCGGATGAAATTCAGCCAGGGGAAATACTGATCCATCAGCCTTCCGAATGGCGATTCGAACAGGATCACCGGGGTGGCCAACATATAACCGGCGTGAAGCTTCACATTGCGCCGATTCTTCAATGCCAGATAATAGAGTGTCAGATAGGCGGCGATGGCGACCAGCATCCCAGAGCCGAAGGCGGAGCCAATATAGGTTATAAATTCGCTTTCCTGGGCGGCGTAGCTTTGCGCCGACATGTTGATGATCATCACAAATCCGAAGATCAGGAAGGGAAAGAGCACAAAGCTGGCCTTGCCCATTTGTTTATGAAAATCATTGGCGCGGCGATGGATAGACACATGTTGCACGATCAGGAGCGATAGCCACATCAGCGAGGTTATCGCATGAACATGGAACGCCAGGGGCACATTGCCGATAGTGGAAAAATAGGTTGCCCAGAACCCGCCAAGAATGACGAGTAAGACCAAACCCACGAAATAATGGCCATATTTGTAAGGCACGACACTCTCCCCCCAAAGAAGCGACCGGACCCGTTTTCTTTGCATTATAGCCAAGTCCTGGCGGCGGACAAATTGGCCACCTGCAATCCTATTCTGGCAGCGGCTTGTAGTCGTCGCTACGCATTGCGAGCATATAGGCTGTGATTTCCTCTGCGCGCGCCCGCTCGAGGTCGAAATCCATCATTTCAGGGTAATTGTGCGCGTCATATAGCCAGCTTGCGAGGGTTGCCTCGCTCAACCCTTCGCGGTTGACGATATCTTCCCAGCGCGGAGCCCCCGGACTGGGCGACAAATGACCCGGCTCAACCGCGTGGCATCCGCCGCAAGCCGCCTGCGCGAAGGCTAGCGTGTCATTGCTTGCCATTGGGGGATCATCGCTCGCCGTGGCAGGTGCGGACTCTTTGTAGGAGCAAGCGCCTGTGAGGAGCAGCGAGGATAGAACAACCAATTGCGCGCGTAATCTTTGTCTCACAGCGCTCCCTCCTTCTCTCGAGCAATTTCGCGCCAGCCAATGTCACGGCGATAGAAGCCGGATGGAAAGTTTATAGCATCTACCGCGCGAAAGGCATTGGCCTGTGCCTGGGTGACATTGGCGCCTGTGGCAGTAACGTTCAGCACTCTCCCGCCATTTGCGACCAGCTGGCCATCCTTGATCGCGGTGCCGGCATGAAAGACCTTGGCGCCATTTGCGTCGGCATGCCCAAGATCAATTGCGCCACCTTCCTCGGGCGTCCCGGGGTAGCCCTTGGCCGCCATGACAACTGTCATGGCAGTTTCGTCTAAGAATTCTGCCCCGACATCGCCTAGCCGGCCTTCCGCGCAAGCATGAAGCACTTCGACAAGGTCGCTATCCAATCGCATCATCAGCACCTGGCATTCAGGATCGCCGAAGCGGCAATTATACTCGATCAGCTCTGGGCCTTTGGAAGTCAGCATAAGTCCGGCATAGAGTACGCCGGAATAGGGCATGCCTTCTGCGCGCATGGTCGCGACAGTCGGCTCTATGATTTCCTTCATCACGCGCGCTTGCAGTTCCGGCGTTAGCACTGGTGCCGGGGAATACGCCCCCATTCCCCCCGTATTGGGGCCGGTGTCACCTTCGCCCACGCGCTTGTGATCCTGCGCCGTTCCAAACGGCACGATATTCACCCCGTCGGACAAAGCGAAGAAGCTTGCTTCTTCGCCTTGGAGAAACTCCTCGATCACGACCTCGGCCCCCGCTTCTCCAAAGCGTCCGCCGAACATATCGGCCAAGGCTTCTTCCGCATCTTGTCGATTTTCGGCAATCACGACGCCTTTGCCCGCAGCAAGTCCATCGGCCTTGAGCACATAGGGCGCGGAGAATCGATCAAGCGCTGCGCGCGCATCATCGAGCGATGTGGTTCGCACATAACCCGCCGTCGGGATACCGGCGAGTTCGCACAGATCCTTGGTGAAGCCCTTGCTGCCCTCTAATTGCGCGGCAGACTTCGATGGGCCGAAAACAGGAATGTCTGAATTGCGGAGGCTGTCTGCCAGCCCATCGACCAGCGGGGCCTCGGGGCCGATCACCACGAGACCAATTTCCCGATCCTTGCAGAACTGCACCACCGCATCGTGGTCCGCGGCGTCGAGTGAAACCAGTTCCGCATCCTCGGCAATGCCCGGATTGCCGGGGGCTGCAAACAGCTTCGTGCAGCTTGGGGATTGCGCCAGCTTCCAGCTGAGAGCATGTTCACGCCCGCCTGAGCCTAGAAGAAGGATATTCATCGCCGCAATGCCCCCAGAAAGTGAAAGTGATCAATCCGGGCTGGTAGCGCGCTCTGCCAAGGGGGACAACGCCGAGCCGCTGACAATCAGCGAGATTTCTTCTGCGTTGAAGCGCGTGGTGGAGGACCGCTTTGGCTTTGTGCGCCTGCGCGGTGAGTTGTCTGGCGTCAAGCGCGCGGCATCAGGACACCTCTATTGTTCGCTGAAGGACGAAAAGGCGGTAATCGATGGGGTGATGTGGCGCGGCAATGCCCAGCGCTTGCCCTTTGTGCCG
>DMWU01000139.1:0-9907 GCA_003483125.1 Erythrobacter sp.
CTACCCTCGCGTCCGCTGCCCGTTCCAACTCCCGAGCCCACCTCTCCGGTTCCCTCTCCTGCATCGCGCCCACCGGAAATAGCTTCGTCGCCGTCTGAGCTTGCCTCTGGCAAAGCCTCGTCCTGGCGCATCGGGATTTCCGGTTGCGGTGCAGTCTCGGGCCCGGGCGTTGCGCGCTCGCCAGCCTCACCTGCGGCACCTTCCTCTGGTGCGGGCTCCGACGGCGGCGGATCTTCAGGAGCGGTGACCGTCACGGTGAATGCCGCCACGAAATCGCTTTCGAGGCTTTGGGTAAAATCAGGGGCAAATGCGCGCGCCAGTCCATAGAGCGCTGCAATATGCAGCAGGACGATCAGTATGATCGTTCCTAAGCGCGGTTTCCGACGCTGCCTGGCAAAGCCTTGATCCTGCAAGCAATCACCCTCCGCGCCCAAGATTGCGCTTGCCAGCCCCAAAAAGCAAACGGTCCAAACGCAAACGGCGGAGCCCGAAGGCCCCGCCGCTTACTTGTTCGGTATCTATCGCCAGGAATTAGAATTCGTAGCGGACACCAACTTGGATTTTCCAAGCCGAGCTCGAAGTAGCCACAAAGAAGTCATCGTCAGGATTGAAGCCGGAAATGATGTAACGACCTTCGTCATCGACATCCACATCAACCAGGTCGACGAACTGGCTGCGGAATTTGACACGGTTCGCACTGCTATCGATGAAGTTCAGGAAGTTATCGAAGTCTGCAAACAGTTCGATGCGATCATCAACCAGACCAGTCAGGCTTCCCAGGAACGGCAGCTCCTGGCTGAAGCGCAGATCAAGATCATATGCCCACGGATTACGGCAAGTGTTGCGACGGATCGAAGCACCTGACGTGAACCCACAGCCTGAAGCCGACACGTAGTTGATTAGTGACTGGACTGCATCTGAATTGGACAGTGGCGAAACGTTTGGATCGTTCAAGCCCGAAGGTACGTATACCAGAGCGTTATCGCTGCCCGACGAACTGTCGTTGAAATCACCGCCGCCATCGAAGGTCAAGCTGTAAGGACGGCCAGACCGCGCACGGAAATAGATACCGAGGCGGGTTGCGTAATCCTCGAAGAATTCTTCCCTCCAGCTAATCGCCGCGGTGAAATTGTGCCGCGTTTCGTAGTTGGAAGTAGAAATCGCCGGATTCTGGCGGTCAAATGCAGCAGTTACGTCATAAGACGAAGTCGCCGTTGATGAACCAACATTGCGATTATTGTTTGAGTCTGTCCAAGCATAGCCCAGCCGGAAGTTCACGCTGCCTCCATCGGTGAGGATGCCATCAAACCTCTTTGACAGCAGGATTGAGGCAATGTGACTGTCGTAGCTTGGGCCGTTGGTGAGTTGGATCTCATCATCGCGGCCCGTACCGAAACATTCGGCTGTTACGCCTGACCATACGGGCGGCGTACCTCCCGTACCCTGAAGTTCGGCATTACAGCCGTCCCGTGTCGGATCGATGGCGGCATAGATGGGGCGACCGTCAACCGTGAAGCCATTCAGGCCTGCGCGAACATCGGGTGTTTGCGACAGGTCGACAAAGTTCAAAGTGTCATTGAACCGCGAGTAAATGTAGTCGAGGTTCAATTTCCAGTCGCTGAAGAAGCCGGTTTCGGTACCAATCGTGCTTGAGAAGCCGAGGTTTGCCCGAACCACTGTTGGTACGTCGAAGTTTGGATCAGTTGACTGGGCATCCGAAAGGCCCGCAGCGGCCTGCGCCGAACCCAATGCCGCCACGCAGCTTGGGAATCCGGTGAAGTTGCCACCGGCATCAAGCACCGTAGTTGGAACAACGGCGCAGTCGAAGGATTCGCCATTGCCGGTTGAGAATCCATTATTGGAGAATGCGTTCGAGAAGTATACGACCGGGTCACCGCCTGAGAAGATGCCGACACCGCCGGTCAGGCGAGAGCCTGAGAGGAAACCATCATTGTCGAAATCATAGGTCGCGGCGAGACGCGGTAACAAGACCGGATCCAGCCTGCCAAAGCTGTTGGCATTGGAGAACCCATAGCGCTCTTGGAAGACCGGATTGGGTCGCGGCGCATCGCCAGAGTAAAGCTGCGCACGAATGCCTGCAGTGATCGAAAGCTGATCGGTCGCTTGCCATTCATCCTGAGCATAGAACGACCAGATGGTGCGCTTGAATGTGGCTGCCGCCTCATTGATGTCGCCCGAAGGTGTCGCCGCAATCGTCGCCCCACCCAAGGCGCCACCTTGGAGATCATCTGCCGACCCAAAGACACTCGAAAAGAAGCCCGGCGCAATGACACCATTCTCGAAATCATCCAGATTCTGGAAGAAGATCGTACCGGTCGCATTAATCGCAAACAGATTATAGACCTCAAGATCATTCACTTCGGCGCCGATCTTGAACTGGTGGTCGCCGCCATCAATATTGATCTGGAACTTGGCTTGGTCAATCTTGGTATCGAGCTGGTTAGCGGAACGGAAAATACCTGGGCCTGTACTAAGAATGCCATTGTCCTCCGGACCAACTACACCAACAGCCAGGCGCACAGTTGGATCATCAGACTGGGCTTCGCCGAACCCAACTGGTCCCTGCACGTCGCCAACCTCTGCACGGCTAACACGCAACTCGGTCGAGATCTTGTCGCTCCATTCGGAATAAAGACGAAGCGAATAGTAGTCAGAGACCGTACCTTCGTCTTCGAATGAGTTGAAGCCGGTCAGATTATCTGACCCGAAATCGCTCTCAACGTTGGTTTCTTCTAGGCGTTGGTATGTCGCCTCCAGACGATGGTCTTCGGTGATATAAGCATCGAGCCTGCCAAAGTAGCGAATGCTCGATTCTGGCAGGGTCCTGGGATATCCGCCAATATCCTGGCCATAGACGCGATTGGCGATTTCCGCGAAACGATCAAACTGCGCCTGCGTGACGAAATCGGCTTCGTTGGTGAAGCCGCCGCCAGCAGGGCCAAAATCATTGCCGTCACCAAGGTCGGTTTCCTCGTAACCTGCGAAGAAGAACAGGCGATCCTTGATGATCGGGCCGCCCAATGTGGCACCCCAGCGCTTTTCGCTACCAGCTGATAGAGGCTGCTTGTCACCGTCGCCATCAATGATGCTGTTGGCCAGCAAATCGTCGTTGAAGAATGTATAGAAAGCCGAGCCATGGAACTCGTTTTCGCCTGACTTGGTAACAACGTTTACCAGACAGCCCGTGAAGTCCGAATATTCAACGTCAAACGGCGCAAACTCAACTGAGGTCGAACGAATGACATCAAATGGCAGCGGAAGCGAGTTACGAGCCGCAAAAGGCGTGCCGTTAAGACCGAACACGTCTGCCTGAACGATACCGTCAACGGTGAAGGTGTTCGAACGATCATTGCCGCCCAAGCAAGAGATACGATCAACTTCGTTTTCGCGGTCGAGGCTCACGCGCGGATCCAGTCGGATTACGTCGCGAACGTCGCGTGTAAGAGATGGGAAAGCTTCGAGCGTAGCCGTTTCAAACGCTACACCCGGACCAACAGCAAGCTGGGTTGCGCCAGCGCGCGCGCCGGTCACTATGATTATGTTATCAGAAGCACCCACATCGCTCGAGGCGAGGCTGAATGTATATGCAGTGTTACCAGAAATATTGATGAACTGGTCTTCTACCGTCTGGCCTTCAAAGCCAGGAGCAGTTACCGTAATTGTGTAGGGACCGCCCGGGACCAGTGACCCGGCACGGAACGAACCATCATTGCCCGCATTCAATGTGCGGGTCTGGCCGGTACGAGTATCGGTAACGGTTACTGTCGCACCCGAAATAGCGGCGCCACTTTCATCCGTGACCCGCCCTTCGACGCCCGATGTAATTTGCTGAGCGGCTGCCGGCGTTGCAATGGTCGCGGCGGCAGAGAGGCGAACGACGCTCGCTGCCAATAGATATTTGATCTTCATTTTGAGAACCCCTGACTTGGTCAAAACCCAGAAACGAAATGGAGAGAAATTTGTTTCCTGCTTCCGGGATAGAATTGATACACTGCATCAAAAAGTCAGTTTGGCGACTAGATTGTGACAGCCTGTGGAGACTGTAGCAGGAAGTGTAAGCGCGGCCGGTCGCAGGCCGCGCCTAACCAGCTGATTTTAAGAGCAATGGTGTGCAACTGTTACGACATTGCAACACGTCCCAAGATTCGGGTTTTTTTTGGGCTAAAGCGCCTGAATGAATGCAATTAAACCCGAATCTAGGCCAGGTTAATCTCTCTCAGCCTCTGCTGGAGAAATTCATGGCTTGAAATCGGCTCTGAAGACTCCGATTCGTGCCCCTTTTCGATGCAAGAAGGCAGCGTCTCAATCACGTAGTCGGGGCGGAAGTGCAGGAAGAACGGCATCGAGAAACGCGAACGCTTGGTCGCCTCGCCACGCGGGTTAACCACCCTGTGTGTGGTCGATCGCAGCTTGCTGTTTGTCAGCCGGTCTAGCATGTCGCCCACATTGATCACCAGCGCACCCTCAGGCACATCAACCGACTTCCACTCGCCCTGTTTGGTGAGCAGCTCAAGTCCGGCTTCCTCTGCTCCCAGCAACAGTGTAATCGTGTTGATGTCGCCATGGGCAGCAGCGCGGATCGCACCTTCCGGCGCGTCATCGCCCAAGGGCGGATAATGCAGTAGCCTCATCACCGAATTGCCATCTTCAACCGTGGCAGCGAAGTAATCCTGATCTAGTCCAAGATGCAGCGCAATCGCCTCAAGCACGCGCAAACCAGCCGTTTCAAAGGCAAGGTATAGTTCGCTGAAGGTCTCGCGAAATTCGGGTACCTCTGAAGGCCAGACATTAGGTGCCATGAACTCGGACAGCGGGTGCCCATCATCAAGCGTGCGGCCAATATGCCAGAATTCCTTCAGGTCCTGGATTTCGGCATCCTTGGCCTTCTCGGTCCCAAAGGGCGTATAGCCACGCGCACCGCCACCGCCGGGCAGGAAGTATCCCTGCTTTACGTCCTCGGGCAGCGCGAAGAACTCTTTCGATTTGGCCTCCGCCTTTTCGATCAATTCCTGGGGAATGCCATGGTCACGGATGACCGCGAATCCAAATTCGGCAAAACTGCGACCCAGCTCATCCGCTATGCTTTCAAGTGGCTGGTTTAATGATACTAATGCTATGTCTGTCATGGTGGTATTTTAGTCTGAATATCCTCAATAGGGAAGGAAAAGGCTGGCAAGCGCGGCACTCATCAAATTGGCAAGGCTGCCCGCCGCCAGGGCCCGGATACCAAGCCGGGCAATCACAGGTCTTTGATTTGGCGCAAGTCCGCCCGTCACCGCCATCTGGATCGCGATTGAAGAGAAATTGGCGAAACCGCACAATGCGAAGGTCACAATTGCAACGCTGCGCGACGATAGCAGCCCTTCCTCCATCATGCCCAAATCGATGAAGGCGACGAATTCATTGAGAACAATCTTCGTGCCGAACAACCCGCCGGCAATTCCTGCCTCTTCCCAGGGAATGCCGATCAGGAACATGACCGGAGCAAAGATGGCGCCAAGAATCTGCTGGAAACTGAGATCGGGATAGCCGAACCAGCCGCCGACCCCGCCCAGCAATCCGTTGGCAAGCGCGACCAGCGCCACGAAGGTCAGAACCATCGCACCCACGGCTACTGCCAGCTTTACGCCAGTCTGCGCGCCCTGTGCTGCCGCTTCGATCACATTTGCAGGCTGGTGCCCTTCTTCAAAGGTTTCGGACAGGCTGATTTCCTGATCTTCATGCTCTTTGTCCTCCGAATTATCAGGCATGATGATCTTGGCCATCAATATCCCGCCAGGGGCTGACATAAACGCAGCGGCCAGCAGGAATGGCACCGCTGCCTCACCGATGAAGGATGCGTAGGCGGCAAGGATCGTTCCTGCGACGCCGGCCATGCCTACGCTCATCAGGGTGAAAAGGCGCGAGGGTGGCAATTCTGCAAGGTACGGCCTTACAACGAGAGGGCTTTCGGACTGGCCAACAAATATGTTCGCGGCTGAGCCCAGAGCCTCTACCTTGCTGATTCCGGTGATCCAGCCGATCGCTCCGCCAACCCAAAGAACCAGCCGCTGCATGATCCCCCAATGATATAGGATGGAGACCAGTGCTGCGAAGAAAATGATCACGGGCAGCGCAGCAATCACAAATGTATTGGCGAAGGGATTACTCTCCATCGGACCAAACACGGCGACAATACCCTGCTTCGAATAATCAAGCATTGCGATAACGCCATTGGAAAGGCCCTCGATCGCTTGCACGCCCCATGGTGTACGCAAGACCAAGAGTGCCATCAGCGCCTGCAGTGCAAATGCCGCACCAACGATGCGCAGATTTATTCGCTTGCGGCCTGTTGAGAGCAGGAACGCAATCAGCAGGATCGCCGCTATACCTAAAAGGCTGGACAGGAATTGTGGCATGGAAACCTTTCAAGGTCAGGCTGTCGGAATTCTTGAAACTATCGTCTTGCGCCTTGCCGCCGACAAGTCAAACCCACAATCACTTCTGCCCTGTGGCTTTCCTTTTTCGTATGATCGCCATAGTCATACCAGTCATGAGTGATTCCAACGAAGCCTTGCCCGCGCGCGCAGCCAATTCACCTCGCGCCCTGTTCCCATATACGCTGCTCTATGGCGGTATGACCGTGCTGGCAGGTGTGCTGGCATTCAAGCAGGTGCAATTGCCGCCCAGCGATCTCGCAGTCGAGGCCGGAATCTTTCCTTTCCTGATTCTTGTGGTCATCTCCAGCACGATTTCGCAACTCTATGGACAGAAGATCGCTAACAAGATCGTGCTTTGGGGCTTTGTCCCGCTGGGCATTTCTTCTCTGCTGATGCAATTTGTGCTGGGCCTTCCCGCGTCGACCGAAATGGTCGAAATCAGGCCTGATGACCTGGCAGCATTCGAGCAGGTTCACCGCTCAACCTGGCGTGTCTGGATGGCGGGCCCTGCCGCCTATCTCACATCGCTGCTTCTTAACGTCTGGATATTTTCCAAATTGCGCGAAAGTGGCGAAGGCTCGACTTTTGGCCTGATGGCCCGCGGCGCTATCGCTTCGGCACTGAGCCAGGCAGTCGATTCGATAATCTTCATCACTCTCGCTTTCTATGGCGAGTTCGACATTACGAACCTGATGATTGGCCAGATAATCGCCAAGGTTGCACTGAGCATCGTGCTCGTGCCTTTCCTGATCGCGGGCGGCGTTTCGCTCGCGAAATGGCTCGATTCCAAGGCTTGATTGAAACGAGGGTGGTGAGCCCTGCAGGGGTCGAACCTGCGACCTACTGATTAAAAGTCAGTTGCTCTACCGACTGAGCTAAGGGCCCCCATGGGGTCGCGACGGGCCTGCCCCGGCGCGCGGTTCGCTCACCTAGTGTCGGGGCGGGCCTTGGTCAAGCGTGCAAATAGCTGCCGAACAGAAAGTCCGGTAATTGGGTCGCGCCAATCGCGCGCTATTGCCTTTGCCGGGCCCAAGACAAAGTCACGATCTCGGAAGCGGGGATGTGGGATTTGCAAGCTGCTGCTCGCCCAGATGCCCCCGCTCCAAAGGATTATATCGATGTCGAGTACACGCGCGCGCCAGGATTGGCCGCCCGCTCTGCGACCGAAGGCGCGCTCTACGCCTTTGGTTGCCTGCAGCAGCTCTTCCGGTTTGTGCCGAGTTTCAACCAATATGCAGCAATTGCAGAACCTTCGGTCAGATGGGCCGATAGGAAGGCTTTCGACAATTGGCGCTACAAAAAGTTGTCGTATGCCTTCGTTTTCAAGGGCCTCTATTGCGGCAGGGATCACATTGCGTGGTTGGCCAATTCGTGGGTGCCGCTGATTCGACCCCAAGGCAACCAGGTATCGGTGCTGCTCTGCACTAGGCATGGCAATCAGATATCCTCGCAAAGCCGCCCGTAAAGCTGCGGGCGGCGATCACGGAAGAAGCCCATCCCGGCTCGGTGTTTGGCAGCGCGATCAAGATCGAGCTTTTGGACCAGAACCCCAGCGTCACTGGAACCAGATTCAGCCAGCTTGTCGCCCCATTCATCGCAGATGAAACTGTGGCCGTAGAAGCTCTGTCCCGATTCCTCGCCAATCCGGTTCGCAGCGATGACCGGCATGCAATTGGAGACGGCATGGCCCTGCATCGCGCGCTGCCACATAAAACTCGTATCAAAATCGGCGTCATAGGGTTCCGAGCCGATTGCAGTCGGATAGAATAGCAATTCCGCGCCCATCAACGCCATTGCGCGCGCGCACTCGGGATACCATTGATCCCAGCATATCCCCACGCCAATGCGCGCGCCGAAAAGGTCCCAGGTCTTGAACCCGTCATTACCCGGGCGGAAATAGAACTTCTCTTCATAGCCAGGACCATCGGGAATGTGACTCTTGCGATAGGTGCCGTGAACCTCACCGTCGGGGCCAATCATCGCCATCGTATTGTAATAGTGATGCCCATCGCGCTCGAAGAAACTGGTGGGGATTGCTACCTGCAGCTTTACAGCCAGCTCGCGCATGGCGATTACTGAAGGATGCTCAAGCGTGGGCCGCGCAAGCGCAAATAGCGCCTCATCCTCTGTCTTGCAGAAGTATGGGCTCGAGAAGAGCTCAGGGGGCAGGATTATCTGTGCGCCTTGCGCAGCCGCTTCTTCCACCAAGGCAGAAACAGCCGCGATATTGGCGGCTTCATCCTCGGAACCCAAGGCAAGTTGGAGGGCGGCGACTGATATCTCTCTCATATGCCGCCCTCTACGCTCAACTGCTCTTCTTGAACAGCAGCGTCATACGATCGGATTCGCCGATCTGCTTCTTTGCCTCATCCCGCGAAGACCAGGATGGTGGGATCTGCCATACGCCACCTACATGATCGGCTGTATCCTTGGGGTTGGCGTTTATCTCGCTACTCTCGACCAGTTCGAAACCGTGCGCTTCGACCAATTTGATCACATCCGCCTGCCTCAGATAGCCATTGCTGCCGTCGACATAGGAATCGGGTGCATCAGCTTTTGCGCGATGCTGGACAATACCGAGCAATCCATCATCCTTTAGCAGTTTGTGGAGGTTGGAAAGCTCCTCCGAAACCACTCCGCGACGGCCAAGGTTATGCATGAAGCGGATGATCAGCGCCCGATCGACACTGCCCTTCAGATCGGAAGTATCAGAAAGATTGTTGATCGCGCTCACTTTTGCGCCGCCTGTAACTCCGGCACTCTGCATCAATTCACCGATCCGCTGCGGATATACTTCAGGGAAGGCCCTTTGCTGCGCCTGCTGGGCCGCGCTTGATGTCTCATAGACGCGCGCTGCACCGATATATTTTCCATCTTCTCCGAGATAGGAGATCAATATCTTGGCGTACCAACTGCCGGGCATGACATCGACTACGGTCATCCCCGGTTCGATCTGGAAAAACTTAACTGTTTCATAGGGGTGGCGGTACTGATCGCGCTTACGGTCATCCGTGCGCCAATCAGCATCTATGGCCGATTGTAGCGCCACATCATTTGTAACTTCGGCTTGGCCAGCCTCGCCGTGATCTTCAGCACATGCGGGGCTTGCAAGCAGCATTGCCATGCAGGCCGCACCCAGAATAGTAGATTTTGCCAATTCACTGTCCTTTTGAATAACCATCAAAGCGAGCCCTTCTAAGTCGCACTCAGCTGATGACAAGCTGTAACCTGCTCACTATCTCTACCGAACAAAGGAGACATGCAGGTGAGTTCAAGCGAGCAAGCGATCATCGCAGGTGGATGCTTCTGGTGTACGGAGGCAGTCTTTCGCGATGTGATTGGTGTGACCGAAGTTGAGTCCGGATATATCGGCGGAACCAAGTCCAACCCGACCTACAAGGAAGTATGCTCGGGAACTACTGGCCATGCAGAGGCGATCCGCGTCACATACGATCCAGCTACGATCG
>DMWU01000139.1:10158-11192 GCA_003483125.1 Erythrobacter sp.
CATACGATCCAGCTACGATCTCGCTGCCGGAAATCCTGGATGTATTTATGGGCACGCACGATCCGACCCAGCTAAATCGTCAGGGCAATGATGTGGGCACGCAATATCGCAGCGCTATCTTCCCGCTAGATGATGCACAGCGCGCCGAGGCAGAGGCAGCCATTACCCGCTGGAACGCAGAGAATAGTGGTGAAGCGGTAACTACGATCGAGGGGCCAGCCGAATGGTATTCGGCAGAGGATTATCATCAGGAATATTGGGATGGCGAAGGCCAGCGAAACCCCTATTGCCTGGCGACAATCCCGCCCAAGCTGATGAAGCTGCGCAAGAGCTTTCAGAATAAGGTCAAGGCATAGGCACTGGCTTGCGAGCGCAAGAGCGTTCTGCAATCCTGCGCAAATGCCGCAACGTGCCAACAAGCAATATGGCCATGATCACGAGGTAAGGCCTGATGGCTCGGTCACGTTTCGTTGCTCGGACGACATTGAGAAATGGCCATTCCTGGAGCTTGCGCCGCATCACCCGATAGTAATCCACACGATCAATTTCTGGATCAGCGTTGAATGCTCGATTGCGCGCGGGACATTCGATCCTGACAAATGGTCGGCACTTACATGGATGGACTGGGGATGCCTTGATCCAGAGGCGGGCCATGCGGCGCGCGGCGTGATGGAGAATGTCGAGATCGACGGCAAGGTTGGTTTTGCGATCAAACTGTTTGACGCACAGGACAGGCCCTATTGTAATATTCGTGGGCGCGGCGTAGTTTTTCGCACGCGCAACTTCGAAGGCTGGCGAGAAGATACCAAAAGCGAAATTTCAGCAAATCGCTCGGCCGCTCCCTTCGTCTATGCCCCGCGCGACGAGGTAGGCGTGGAGGAGTGCGAACTTCCGCTGATATCACCGCTCGAAGGGGTGGCATCCGCGCGCGGCCTAATCACCAAGGAGAACGGCATGCCACCCGCCAGTCGATATCTCAGCGGTTCGGGCGATCATGTGAACGCGGTTCATATCGACGAGGCGGCGCGCCAGTT
>DMWU01000238.1 GCA_003483125.1 Erythrobacter sp.
TGTCCGGTCTCGCTATAGTCAGGCTCGACCTTCTCTCGTGTCAGATGCGAGAAGATCGGCACAAAGAGGAAGGCAAGCAGGATCACTACTACCGCCACCCATGACATTACGCGTTTCGATGGCAGTGCTACCGAAAGCGCAAAGCCTGCTATCGCGTCTTTATCACCTTCATCCTCCTCGGCTTGCCTCTGGGTGATGGTGATCGGCCCATCACCCTCTTGGGAGAATTCCAGGCGATAGCTGCCAAAGCCCAGCTCGCCTCCTTCGCGCGGGTTGAAGGTCGCCTCGCCCAAGCTGCGCCCATCATGGGTAAAGCCCAGCGTGCCGACCGCCTCGACGTGCAGCTGTCCGCCCGGGGCTGGCGAAATACGGGCATGTTCCTGTTCGACAGCAAGATCGGGCAGAGGCAGCGAGTTCTCGGATGCGCGTCCAATGGTGAGAACATCGCCATCAAATTCGCGCTCGCGGATAAGCTCGCGCCCCGTGGCGGTGAAGTCGATCGTGCGGATTAGATAAGCCATCTGATCAACCCCAATAATAGAACACGCTGATGATATGCGCGATCAGTGCGGCGATCAGCGCAATCGTTGCGGGAATGTGGAAGAACAGCCAGACCTCGAGCAGCGCCTTCAGGCGCATTTGCCTCCTGATCTGATCGAGCTGGGATTGGCGCTTGCCAAGCAGCGAGCGTACGCGGTCATGTGCTTCGCTGCCGCCACTATGGGCTAGGTTCGCGATTGCCCTTGTCGTGGCACAGCGTGGGTACCTGCCAGTGATGCGGGCAATGAAACCTGCGCCAAACACATCGTCCTGCAAAGTGTCGATGACCAGGTCAGATTCATGCCGCGGCAATGGCTGGGCCGCACTTTCCAGTTGGCGGTCGATTGCCTCCAGCGCTTCTACCATTTGGCCGCGTGTCATTTCGCGGCGATTGCTCGAAAGCGATTGTGGTAGGGTGGCATAGACCGAGATACCGTAAATGCCGCTGACAATGACCAGCATCATCAGCACCCATGCCAGCGTATGGACATTCCATCCCAGCTGGAAACCCGTGTGCAATGTTCCGATGACGATCAGCGACAGGCCTAGATAGACATGCGCGCTGGTCCAGGCCTTGAGGCTCCATTTCCCTTCTGTCATCCTGCGCTTGCGGATGCCCAGCAGGCTTAGCCAGACGATCAATCCGGCCCCGATGGTTCCCAGCGTATAACCGTACCAGGTTCCGCCATTGTGGCGCGGCTCCGGATCGATTAGCAAGTATATCAGCAGCGAAACAAGGCTGATGCCAGCGGCCAGCTTCAGCCAGTAGAACCTGCGGTGTGACAAGAAGCTTTCATGATCGGTGTCGCGCCGTTCATCATGGAATTCGAAGTCTTTTTCCGGATGTGTAGCCATTATTCGACCCCCTCAACCAGTTTGGTGAAGGTCAGGAATTTCTCAGGCGCGACGCGGATTGCAGCACCGGTAGGGCACGCACGCACGCAGGCGGGGCCGCCCTCTATCCCTGAACACATGTCGCATTTGATGGCGGTCTTGGGCACTTCGGCCCCTTCCTTGGCTGCCTCTGCCTTGCGCCAGGCATAGGGCGCTTCGCCCGGACCGGGACCCTTGCCGAACAGCAACCACTGGATCAACGACGGCTTGGGCGGCGGTTTCGCATCCATGCGGATCACGCCATAGGGGCAATTGCGCTGGCAATTGCCGCAACCGATGCAGGTCTCGTCAATAAAGACCTCTCCATCGGGGCCGCGCTTGATCGCGTTGGGCGGGCAATCGGCCATGCAATGCGGGTGTTCGCAATGGCGGCAACTGGTGGGAACGTGGAGCTGCGCATAGCTGCGTCCTGCTTCACGGTTGAGGCGTGAGAGGCCTTCATGGCTGTCAGCACAGGCCTTCTCGCAATTGTCGCAGCCGACGCACAGCTTCTCGTCTATCAGCAGCACATCGGTCGCTTCGCCTAGGCCATTGTCGACCAGGAACTGCGCGGTCTGGGAATACATGTCGACCGCGCCGCCAAAACTGTCCTTCTGGCTCTCGATAAAGGCGTTTATCTCTCGACGTGAGGCCATATCGGCCATGGTTCGTTCGCGTAGCGCAGGTTTGCGCTCCATCAATCTTGAGAATACTTCGCCGGGCAGGCGCACAACCTCTGCCTTGATTGCGGCTTTCACCGTGGCAGTACGCTTCGAACCGTCGATCACGGCCATTTCGCCGACATATGAACCTGCCGGCAGGTAGCTCAGGAATACCGGCTTACCGCCAATATCCTTCTCGACAATCATCGATCCACGCTGGATCACGAAGATGTCCTTGTCGTCCGCACCCTCTTCGATCACGACTTCGCCCGCAGGGATGCCCTTGACATCCGCCGCTTCAACCAGCTCTGCGACATCTTCCCTGGTCAGGCCAGAGCTGAACATTTGCAGCAAAAGGCGCTCGATCGTGATCCGCTCGATTTCTTTCTTGGCGGTGGGGACCTGCGACTGCAGTTTGAGTGCGGCCAGGCGCGAGATCTCGACCACGACTGTGTCTTCAGCGGCGCGGATAGTGGCGCCACGGCGTCGGCCGGAAATCAGGCCGACTTCGCCAAAGATCGATCCGCATTCGATAGGGACCGTAATCGAAGGATCGTCCGGATTAACCTCAACCGCGACGGAACCCTGCGCAATGCCAAACAGCGATGATCCGGGATCGTTGCGCTCGAAAATCACATCGCCCTTGCGGAAAAAGCGTGCATCCGAATCGAGCATGAATTCGCGCATCTGCAGCGGGTTCATGCCTTCAAGGATGCTCACATTGGCGCGCAGGAATTCCAGCCATTCATCGGTGCTGCGTTGGCCCGGGAGGTTCTTGAACTTTTCGACCAGGATAGGTTCGTCCGCCGGTTTGAGTTCGGTATTGCCGTTGATGAACTCGATGACGTCATAGCCCTGGTTCATGCAGTGTTTGATCAGCGGATAGCCGGCCAGCGCGCCGATCACGAAAATGCCTGGCGTGGTCGATTCAAATACTGGTGAGAGCTTGGGGAAGGCGTTGCGATCTGGACTGGTGAACTCGATCCCGCATTCTTCCACAAACATGCGCGGCGGGGCAGAGCCGATACGGGCAATCAAGCGATCGCAGCGAATCCGTTCCTCGCCATCGCGCGTGGTGAGGGTAACGTAGCCTTCCTCGATTTCCTTGGTCTCTGTCTCGGTCCGGACGGTGAGCTTGCCTGCCTCATGATCGGCGAGCAACGCCTTGACATTGGCATCCTTTGCGGTGGGAAAATCGGTCTTGCGATTGAGGATCGACACTGTGTTGCGCTGCGCTGGGTCTTCGGCGAGGCCGCGTGCATTCTCGATCCCCGCATCGCCCGTACCGACAATAACGATATGCTCGTCAATATATTCGGTGGGGTCGTCCAACTGGTATTGGACGTGGGGCAGGTCCTTGCCGGGGCAGCGCATCTGGTTGGGATTACCCTGTGTGCCGATCCCCAGGATCACATTTTCCGCCACGATCGTCTCGCCATTGCTCAGCTCGATTTCGAATGGAGGTTCGTGGCGCTGGACTTCCTTGGTCGAGGTGCTGCCGTCGCGGGCGCGCATCACAATTTTATGGATGCTGCCAGCTATAGCGGGCCCCGTGCCTCGAATTGCCTTTACCTCGGCATTGTATTTTACGTTGATCTTGTATTCTTCTGCCTGCTCGTCCCACTTGTCGAGGATCACTTCGCGCTTGCCCGCTTCGAAGTCACAGTCAGACCGCAGCACCAGGTTGCTGGGCGTCGCCATCACGTGCTTGCCCTTCTGGTATTTGTAAATGGTGTCCGAAAGGTGGTCGGTCTTTTCAACCAGCACGTGGCTCATGCCCAACTGCGCCGCGCGTGCAGCTGCGCTTAATCCGGCTGGTCCGGAACCAATAATGGCTACTTGGTAGCTCTCAGGCATCCCATCCCCCCACTGGTTTAGCCTGCGACCTTTCTTATTGATTTGCTGCACCATAGGAAGAATGGCGGCCATTGGCAAAGGCATTTGCCTGTGTTTATCGGTGCTGCTAGCGCGATGTCATGGATGAGGGTTCTGAATCAGTCGCTGGATCGCGCGGAGGGGCCTATCTCCTCTTGGCCGCTGCGTTGTTGGTTGCCGGGATATTGGCCTGGCGTACATTGGACGATGCCGGGGAAGCTCCCTTGCCAGAACCCGCCGAGACTGTGGCACCAACGATCGAGGAATTGCAGGCTAGAACGCAGGCTGATCCCGGTGATGCCGAGGCTTGGCAGGAATTGGGCTTTGCCTATTTCGGGCAGGAACAGTTTGCGGATGCTGTCTCAGCCTATGAAAGCGCGGTTGAGGCAGACCCGGACGCAGCAATCTTGTGGTCGGCGCTTGGCGAGGCCCGCATATACGCCAGC
>DMWU01000012.1 GCA_003483125.1 Erythrobacter sp.
CAGCCGACAAGGACTGCCGCAAGTCCGCTTGGAGGCGAGCGATGAACTGGTGTCGGCGCGCGGCGGCTATCGCCTGAAATCGTCCGAGGGCAGTAGGCGCGTTGTCTTGATTGCCACGGGTTCTGAACTGCACGTTGCACTTGAATGCGCGTCGCAGCTTGAACAACAGGGCATCGGCACCGATGTAGTCTCAATGGTCTGCACCGAATTATTTGATGAGCAAGACGCGAGTTATCGCGCAGACGTATTCCCGCCCGATTGTCTCAAAGTTTCTATAGAAGCAGGTACGACATTTGGCTGGGAACGTTATACGGGAACGGATGGCCTTAACATTGGTATTGATCGCTTTGGTGCGTCTGCACCGGCTGGCGATCTATTCAACAAATTTGGTTTCACTGCGGACAAAATCGTTCCGCAGATTATTAATAAACTCAAGGACTAAGCAGGAGTTCCTCTCATGACAACAAAGGTCGCAATCAACGGTTTCGGACGCATCGGACGACTGGTCGCTCGCGCAATACTGGAGCGTGACGATGACGATTTCGAACTGGTTTCGATCAATGATCTGGCTGATACCAAGGCAAACGCATTGCTGTTCAAATATGACAGCACGCATGGTCGTTTCGCAGGTACGGTAGAGGCTGGCGATGGCGTGATGATTGTGAATGGCAAGGAAATTGCCGTTACCAATGAGCGCGATCCGGGCAATCTGCCGCATGGCGAACAAGGCATCGACATAGTTCTGGAATGTACTGGCTTCTTCCAGTCAGACGAGGCGAGCCGACCGCACCTTGCAGCTGGTGCAAAGCGGGTGCTGATCTCTGCACCGGCAAAAGGCGTTTCCAAGACAGTTGTTTACGGTGTGAACCATGACACTTTGACCGCAGATGATGTGATCATTTCGAACGCTAGCTGCACCACCAATTGCCTGGCGCCGGTTGCCAAGGTATTGCATGAGCTTGTCGGTATCGAACGCGGTTTTATGACCACGGTTCACTCATACACCAATGACCAACGTATCCTTGACCAGATGCATGGCGACATGCGTCGTGCGCGCGGAGGTGCGCAAAACATCATCCCGACTACCACGGGTGCCGCCCGTGCGGTTGGGCTGGTTCTACCAGAGCTTAATGGCAAACTTGATGGCTCATCTATTCGCGTGCCGACACCCAATGTCAGCCTGGTCGACCTGACCTTCAATCCTGGCCGTGGTACAACCGCGGAAGAACTGAACGCAGCGCTGAAGGCTGCGGCAGAGGGACCGATGAAGGGCGTGCTCGACTATACTGAAGAGCCGCTGGTCAGCTCTGATTTCAACCATCATCCCGCAAGCTCGACCATCGACAGCCGCGAGACCTCCGTCATGGAGGGCAAGCTGGCCCGCGTGGTTAGCTGGTATGATAATGAATGGGGCTTCTCAAACCGGATGATCGACACCGCTAAGGTGATGGCGAGCTTCCTTTAAGACTGGCACCAAAGGCAAATTGCATGGCTGGCTTCAAAACCCTTGACGATCTCAGCGATATCGCTGGCAAGGTGGCGCTCGTTCGCGTCGACTTGAACCTTCCAATGAAGGATGGTTCTGCCAGCGACGTGACCCGCGTCGAGGCGGTGAGGCCAACCATTCTGGAGTTATGCGAGAGGGGCGCTAAGGTCGTCCTGCTCGCGCATTTCGGCAGGCCAAAGGGGCAGCGCCACTCGACACTATCGACCAGCTTTGTGCAGGGCGATGTCGAGCGGGTTCTGGACAAGGAGATTATGTTCATCCCAGAGGTCTCTGGACCGGTGGTTGAGCAAGCGATCGGAATTCTGCGCCCTGGCGATATTGGCCTGATGGACAATGTCCGATTTTGGCCGGGCGAAGAGGCCAACGATGCCGAATTTGCAGCGGGCATAGCTGCGCATGGCGATTTCTATGTGAATGATGCTTTCTCGGCTGCGCACCGAGCGCATGCCACGACCGAGGGGCTTGCGCATCAGCTGCCAGCTTATGCCGGGCGCGCAATGGAGAAAGAGCTGAAGGCGCTTGACTCTGCGCTCGGTAATCCTGAGCCGCCTGTCGCGGCTGTGGTTGGCGGGGCCAAGGTCTCGACCAAGCTTGCAGTCCTCGAGAACCTGGTGGGAAAGGTCCAGCACCTGATTATCGGTGGGGGTATGGCCAATACTTTCCTCGCCGCTCGCGGTGTGGATGTCGGCAAGTCGCTTTGCGAGCACGATCTCACTGAAACGGCCAACTCGATCATGGACAAGGCGGACCATGCAGGCTGCACAGTTCATCTTCCCTACGATGTGGTTGTGGCGAAGGAGTTTGAAGCAAATCCGCCCTCACTGCGAACATGCAATGTGCATGAAGTGGCAGAGGATGAAATGATCCTCGATATCGGGCCGATGGCAGTCGAAGCGCTGGCAGATGTGCTCAAGACGTGCCGCACGCTCGTCTGGAATGGTCCCTTGGGCGCATTTGAAACCGAACCATTCGATGCTGCGACAGCGGCATTTGCGCACACGGCCGCTGCGCTGACGCAAGAGGGCTCGCTAATCTCGGTTGCGGGCGGCGGAGATACGGTCGCTGCACTGGCTCATGCAGGCGTGGCACAGGATGTCACGTATATCTCGACTGCGGGCGGGGCTTTCCTCGAATGGATGGAGGGGAAGGAATTGCCTGGAGTTGCTGCGCTCGCATGATCCGTTGGGCGATCATCTCGATTGCCCTTGCGTTTGCAGCGCCGCTCTCAGCCGACGAACCATTATATGACGATTTTAGCGAGTTTCTTGAGAGCTTCCGCTGAGACAACAACACCCCATCTCTAAGCGCGCTCATCATCAAAGATGGTGAAATTGTTTGGGAAGGGTACTTCGGCACTTATGACGATGAAGGCGAGCTACCTACGCGCCCAGAAACAACCTACAAGATGGCGTATATAACCGAGCCGATCGCAGCTACTGCTCTTCTTGCAGAGGAATGGAATAGCTCCATCGATCTGGACGCGCCAATGGCTGCGGATGATCGCTGGACGGAACTTTGCCAGTTCTTCCTGACAACGCCGGTACCATTCATGAGCGGTGGAGTAGATCGGCACGGCAATGCAATTGCACCGGTAGACTGCGAGAAGCCGACCTCCATTCGCGAAATGCTGAACATGCGCGCCAACGGCGAGTCATTCGTTTACAATCCGATTGGCTATGCGCGGATCGACCGAGCGGTATTGGGCGCAGGTGGAAGGGACTTGCGGGACATCATGCGCGAACGAGTCGCCAACCCGGCAGGCATGACCGACACTGCTTTGGGATGGCGCGACCCGAAGGGCGGGGCGTCGCTGCGATCCCTGGCTGAGCCGTTCCACCCTGAGGACGGCAGGATCGCAAAGCAGCCATTGCCAGATGATGACCTGCGTGCTGCCGCCGGAATTGTCGCATCTGTGCGATCGCTAGCCGCATTTGACATTGCTTACGACTCGGATGTGCTCGGCCTACCGGAGGCCTTCAGAAAAGATCTGTTCATTCGAGAGATCGGCCCTCTGGGCGATTATCGCCAAGGTTGGTTTCTTGAAGATTGGAATGGTGAGCGCTTGATTTGGCACTCAGGCTGGAACGAGAAGCAATATTCCGGTCTCTATCTAAAGGTGCCACGAAAAGGCCTGACGCTAATCATGTTGGCCAATACAGAAGCGATCTGGTGGGGCAACTCGCTGGTCAAGGCTGAGGTCGTAGAGAGTCCCATCGCACTGAAGTTTCTTGAAGATTTCGCGAGATGATCTGGCATTGTGCGTCCATCGCGGGAGTTATCGGTATCCCGCCCCACAACCAATTATCAACACGACCATTGCAGCCAGGTTGTTTTTTTGGTCTTCAATGAAGCCATGGCTGAAACAAGACATTATTTCTCGACCCCATTTGCAACCGACACTCTACAAAGCGAAGAGGGGATAAGGATGCTTCGTGCCTCCATTGAGGCTGAGATGCAGCGTGACGCGGCGGGGATACAGATATCCAATGTGAATGGTTGGCATTCGAACACTCAGATGATTGACTGGGGCGGAGAGGCGGCCCGGGCTCTCGCCTACAAGGCGATGACCATGGCGGACGAGCAAACGATTGATGCCAAGTCGGTCCAGAAGAGTCGCTATAGTTGGGTGCCGGAAATGTGGGCCAATGTTAGCGGTCAGGGCGACTCAAACCAGTATCACTTCCACCCGGGTAGCTTTTGGTCGGCGGTCGCCTATGTCGATGATGGGTATGAAGGCAGCTATGATCCGGCCCTGGGTGGGGAGTTGCAATTGCTCGACCCCCGGATGCCGATGGTTCGGTTGACTGCTCCCGATCTGCGATTGCTGGATGACGAGGGCGAGGCCCAACGAAACGAAATCTTGGTTCGTCCAAAAACAGGAATGATCGTTATGTTCCCAAGTTGGCTGCAGCATGCCGTGCGGCCATTTAAAGGAAACGGTACGCGCATCTCAATTGCAATCAACCTGATCGCGGCTCTTTCATCCTAACGCTGTAGAATACGGGATGTGGGCGGTTGCAGTCGCCGCAGGCGCTGGCTAATGGCCGCCTAGGCAGCGGTATGCTCAATCTCAAGATTACGCAGGAATGATCCCATGAATCTCGATGAAATGACCCGAAAGATCTCCAGCGGCGCTGGTTTCATTGCAGCGCTAGACCAGTCGGGCGGCTCAACGCCCAAGGCGCTGCGTGGTTATGGCGTAGGAGACGATGAGTGGGATGGCGAGGATGAGATGTTCGCCCAGATCCATGCGATGCGCAGCCGCGTGATTACCGCACCCAGTTTTGCGAGCGGGAAGGTGATCGGTGCAATTCTGTTCGAGAAGACTATGGATGGCGAAGTTGAAGGCAGGCAGACTGCAGATGCGCTCAAGGCGCGTGGCGTTGTTCCCTTCGTCAAGGTTGATCAAGGCTTGGAAGCCGAGGCCAACGGTGTCCAATTGATGAAGGCAATGGACAAGCTAGATGCTC
>DMWU01000282.1 GCA_003483125.1 Erythrobacter sp.
AGCAGCAATGGTGACCAATCCGTCGAAATTATCGCCCAATAATATTGCGCGCCATCCGGTCAGCTACCTCATCCGCAGGCAGGCCGCTGGCTTCGCTTTCGGCCCAGACCGATTCAAGACGCCCGGGGATCAAATCGATACGGGCGTTTATTTGTTCATCATCGGCCTGATCGATGTGGCGAAGAACGTTGATGATGCCCCCCGCATTGATGACATAATCGGGCGCATAGAGGATGCCGCGTTCGAGCAACATGCGCCCTTCTGAACCGGTTGCAAGCTGGTTATTGGCACCGCCGGCGACGACCTTTGCTTTGATGGCTTCGACAGACTGCTCGGTCAGAATCGCGCCAAGCGCACAAGGACAAACGATATCGACATCGGCCGCAAGGATATCATCGCAAGAAACAGCCGCCCCGCCCAACTTACTCGCCAACTGATCTGCGCGACCGGAGTCGACATCAGCCAGCGTCAATTTCGCGCCAGCATCGGCAAGATACCTGGCTACGCCACCGCCAACGCTTCCGACACCCTGTATTGCCACTCTTATACCAGCCATATTGTCTGTACCCAGGGCCCGCTTAGCAGCAGCCTGCACGCCCAAGAATACGCCACGTGCGGTATAAGGCCCGGGATCGCCGCCTTCCCAGGGCAAGCCCGCGACATGATCAGTAGCCCGGGAAAGAGCCACCATGTCATCCTGGCTCATGCCAACATCTTGTGCGGTGATGTATTTGCCGCCCAGTTCATCTACCGCGCGGGCGAACGCGGTAAGCATTTCGGGCGTTTTGGCCCGCGCCTCGTCAGCCATGATCACGGCCTTGCCGCCACCGGCAGGCAAATTGGCCATGGCATTCTTGTAGCTCATGCCGCGCGACAGGCGCAGCGCGTCGCGCATCCCGGCGGCTGGATCTTCATAATGCCAGAAGCGCGTCCCGCCTGCTGCTGGGCCACAATGGGTCGAATGAATGGCGATAATGGCTTTAAGGCCGCTCGCGCGATCGTTTACGAAGTGTACCACTTCGTGATCGTCAAAATCTGCCTTGTTCCAAAAAGCCGACATAATGCATTCCCCAAAAGGTAAGGCACGAAGAGCATTGTCGGGGAAGATGGGGCGATCGACGGGATCCGAACCCGCGACCTCCGGTACCACAAACCGGCGCTCTAACCAACTGAGCTACGATCGCCACATGCCCCGGTTCGCAAGCGTGCGCACCGCGTAATTGGGGCTGTTACGCGCCTTGGCGGGGCCGTCAAGACCTGCCTCGGCGGGGGCGAGCCTGTTGCACAATGAGGGCAATATAGGAAGCGAAAACTTCAGCAAATGCACCTGTGCGTAATTTTATTTCGCGCTTGCCTAAGCGTTGTGTCCGCTTATCTTCCGCATATGGGGTTGTCGTGCGAATCTTCAGCCAATCATCTGCAGCGATATCCGGGCATGCAGCAGGTGCCCAATCGCATGCTAGAGCTCTTCCAACACAAGTCGTTTCTTGGTCGCGATCATTGTCGCGTGCTGATCAGGCTCATCAATACGAATCGCCGTCCCTCTACCCTTGCCGATGACAATGGCGACCAATATTTCAGGACAAGTGAGACTTGCGACCTCGAGCGGAGCGAACCCGTAGTCGAGAAGCTGGAGGCTTTGTTAGACACGCTTTCGGGCATTGATCCTGCACATGGCGAGCCGCTCCAAGGGCAGCGATATGCGCAGGGGCAGGAATTCAAACCTCACACAGACTATTTCACGCCCAGCGGGACAGATTTCGACCGTTACTGCTCAATCGCAGGCCAGCGAACTTGGACTTTTATGATCTATCTCAATGAAGTGGAGGCTGGCGGCGCTACCCGTTTCAAGATGATTGGTAAGACATATCGTCCGGAATGTGGCAAACTTCTATGCTGGAACAACCGCAACAGGGATGGCAGTGCTAACCCAAACACGCTTCATCACGGAATGAAGGTGCGCAAGGGCGTAAAATATGTGATTACCAAGTGGTACCGCGAAAGGGAGTGGCAATGGTGAATAGCGAATATGCAGATCTTGCAGAAAAACTGCAGGCCCTACTCAACGATCTGACGGAACGGGCCGAGGAAATTGAAGACGATCTGCGTCACCCGCTTGATGCGGATTCAAGCGAACAGGCTGTCGATCTGGCTGACGATGAATCGTTGGAAGGCGTGGACGATGTTCTACGCTCCGAAATACAGCAGATCCGCATGGCACTTTTGCGCATGGAAAACGGCACCTATGGCACCTGCGCAAATTGCGGCAATGGGATCAGCCGCGAAAGGCTAGAGGCACGCCCGATCGCCACGCGCTGTATCAAATGCGCATGACCTAGCTGCAACGAAAAAGGCGACCCCGTCAGGCCGCCTTCCTCTTGCAGCACTATGCTGCAAAGCTCTTTGAAACGCTTACTTCTTAAGCGAAAGCCCGCCGAAGCGCTTGTTGAAGGCTGCCACACGGCCACCTTCCTGAATCTGCTGGCGACCACCCGTCCATGCCGGGTGGCTCGTAGGATCGATATCGAGCGTCATCGTATCGCCCTCACTGCCCCAGGTTGAACGAGTCTGGAATTCGGATCCATCGGTCATTTTGACCGTGATCATGTGGTATTCTGGATGCCCTTCGGCTTTCATCTCAATTATCCTTCTTAGCTTTCGCCGGTACCGACCGGCGATGCTGTTTTGCGGGAAAGGCGCGCGGTTAGCGGGCAGACCGCGCAATTGCAAGTTTTTTGCGCCCTAAGCGGGCGGATCGGCAATCATCGCTGTGAATTCAGCTTCGCTCGTCGTCTTGCCTTCAACGCTGGCCCGGCCCTTGAACTTGTAGACCCTGCTTCGCTTCTGGAGAAACTCGACCTCCAGATCGAGCAGGCATCCCGGGGTCACTGGCGAACGAAACTTTGCGTTTTCGATCCCCATGAAGAACACCAGCTTACCCGTACCGGCAAGCTCGAGGGTTTCGATCCCGAGGATGGCAGCCGCCTGCGCCATCGCCTCTATCTGCAAGACGCCCGGCATTATAGGCGCGCTAGGGAAGTGTCCCTGGAAGAACTCCTCATTCATTGTAACGCCCTTGATCGCGTGGATGCGTTCGCCCAGTTCTATAGATTTGACGCGATCGACTAGCAGAAGCGGGTATCGATGCGGCAAGGCCTTGAGTATCTGGTGGATATCGAGTGACTTGATTTCACTATCCGTGCTCATTGCCTTGCCCCCATTCAATCAACGCAAATGATCAGCGACCGGTCGGTGCCTGATCGTTACCCTGCGCAGCCTGCTGTTGCTGCTGTGCGGCCTGTTGTTGCGCCTGCTGGATAGCGAGTGCCTGCAGGATCTGCGAGACTTGCTGGAACAGTGCCAGTGATTCACGCGCCGGCTGCCAATCTTGTGGCGGCACAATGTTTACGGCGGAAACCTTGGTATTGAGTACTGTCACCACTTGCCCAGTGATATTGGCCTGCTCAGGGGCAAAAATCACGCTTTCCGGCGATACGATCATCTGGATCTGCTGCTGCTGGATCACCTCCTGCAGCGAGGGTCCATACTGGATCAAGATTTGCTCAATCGCGTATACGCGAGCCGCCTGTACCTGGTTGTTCAGCTGGGTAACTTCCTGCTCGATCTGCTGGATACGCTGCGTCGTTGCGCTGCCTTGAGCGGCCTGCAGTTCGGCATCGTCAACCTGCCGATCATTGTTCGTATCGAGCTGCTGTAGCAATGTCTGGCGTTCTTGATTGCGCTGCTGGATTGTGTCCAATTGCAGCTTATAGGTTGTGTTGATTTGCTGGTAAGCCGTTGAGAACGCATTGGTTCCCATGATGACACCTTGTGCATTGACAGTTGCAATATTGCCCTGCACCTGCGCCGAAACCGGCATGGCAACAGTAGTTGCCATCGCTAGGCTTGCGACCGCGATCGTTTTTGTAAGTCGTTTCATCAGAATTGTGTTCCTACGTTGAACGAGAAGCTTTTAACGTCGTCGCCTTCAACCTTGCGAAGGACGCGTGCGAAATCGATCCGGAATGGCCCAAATGGCGAGTTCCAGTTAACACCGATACCGACCGACACGCGAGGAGAGGCACTGTCGCCGAGGAAGACCTCACGGAACCTGCTGTTGAGAATGATGGAAGGCAAGTTCTCCGTAACTCCATCGGCAGCGATCGGGTTTGTAGTCAAAATTGTGGACTGCTGCCCTTGATCGTCGGTCACGATTTCAACGAATAGGGGGTTACCATCAGTATCCTGACGCTGCAGCCCGTTTGGATTGTCTTGAAGAAGAGGGCGCGTCACACCAAACAATGCGCCCACATCCATGAATAGGGAGGGTCGAAGGCCTAGTTCGCGTGCACCTGACCCTAGCGGAATCTCTAGCTCTGCGCGGCCAAGGTAATATGCGCGACCGCCCAAGGCATCGTCGGCGTTTTGGCTTCGATCCGTTATAGGAACCGGATTACCGTTCTCATCATCAACATAGGGCTGGCGTAAAATGCGCGGGCCAACACCACGAATGTCAAAACCGCGAATCTGTGGTTCACCCAAGAAGAAACGGTCGGTCAAACGAACATCGTCAACGCCATTGCCTCCCCTGTCCTCAAGTGCTTTGATCGCGCCGCCTTCTGCGGACAGCGAAAAGATAAAG
>DMWU01000058.1 GCA_003483125.1 Erythrobacter sp.
AGCAGGCTTTGCGCTTGCGGTAGCACTGCCATCGAAACGCGTAATGTCATGGGTGGCGGTAGTAGTGATCCTGCTTGCCTTCCTCTTTGTGCCGATCTTCTCGCATCTGACACGAGAGAAGGTCGAGCCTGACTATAGCGAGACCGGACAGGTCGTATTCGATGCCAGTTGGAGCACCGGTGACCTCAGCCTAGCGCACCACGGGCTGGAGGATAATTGCGAGGCCTGCCACGTGGCCCCGTTCGAGGCGGTCAAGGATGAAACCTGCCTCACCTGCCATCAGGACCTGGCCGAACATGCGCCGATGGACCTCCAGAATACAGGGCGCGCAACTTTCTCGATCGGTGAAGATTTCCAGTGGATGGTTGCCGCGGGCTTCGGCAAGGAAGGCCCGGGCGGCTGCGTAAGCTGCCATGTCGAGCACGAGGGCGCCGTACGCATGGAGCCGCCGGTGCAGGCATTCTGCGCCGACTGCCATGATGGCATGGACACCCGCCTGACCGATACGGATCTGGGCAATGCCGCCGATTTCGGCGAAGACCACCCGCAATTCCGCCCCACCGTTTGGACCAAACCGGGCAATATCACGCCAACGCGTGTAATGCTGGATGGCAAGGCGCAAGAATTTAGCGGGCTGCTGTTCCCGCATGATATCCATCTCGATCCGCAAGGTGGGGTCGCGCGGATGGCTGCCAGCCTTGGCGCAAGCCAGGGCTATGGCGAGGCGCTGGTTTGCGAGGATTGCCATACACCCACACGTGACGAGACAGCGTTCGAACCCATCTCGATGGAAGAGAACTGCGAGGCCTGCCACAGCCTTGTCTATGACAGGGTCGGGCCAATCTTCCGGACATTGCAGCATGGCAGCGTCGAACAGATGCTGGCCGATTTGCGCGCCAGTGATCGCAAATCGCACCAACCAGTGGTGACAGGTCGCAACCGTCCCGGCGAGTTTGGCAGCGACGGGCTATATTTCCAGAATTTCGGCGCCCCCAATCGCTCATTCGTGGCAATCAATCGTGCCATGTCCAGCGATGGTGTGTGCGGTGCCTGCCATATACCTGCCGCCACGGGCGACATGCCTGGGGTGACACCGGTCAATTTGCCCGATCGCTTTATGCTCCACGCATTCTTCGATCACGATGCGCACAAACAGGAAGAATGCAGCACCTGTCACGAGGCGGAAGCTTCTGACACGTCGCGCGATCTCTTGATGCCGCCAATCGCGATCTGCCGCGATTGCCATTTAGGTGAGGAGGCACGCGAGGCAGACGTTCCATCTACCTGCGCGATGTGCCACACATACCACCAAAAGGATGGTGTGCCTGCGGACCACCCGCAGCTTGCCCCGCAGCAGGTCGCAGCAATCAGCCGTAAGCCCGGCTGATATAGAGACATGGGAAGGTGTCACCAATGCTGATTGCGCAGATGACCGATATCCATATCGGCTTTGAGCCTGATGCGAAGCCGGAGGAGCTGAATCGCATCCGGTTCCGGCAGACGCTTGCTCGCCTGCTCGACCAGCCCAACACGCCCGACATGCTGGTGCTGAGTGGCGATTTGACCGATCGCGGCGATGCGGAGAGCTTTGACAAGATTACCAAGGAGCTGGAGGCCTGCCCCTTCCCCGTTTACCCGCTGGTGGGCAACCATGACACGCGCGAGGAATTGCTGCGCGCCTTCCCCGATTGTCCCAGCGAAGACGGCTTCATCCACTATGCGGTTGAGGGCGATGGCCTGCGTGTCCTGATGCTCGACACGTTCGAAGATGGTCGTCATGGCGGCGCCTTTTGCGATGATCGCAAGGCCTGGCTGTCGGACCAGCTCAACTCTCATTCCAACACGCCGACGCTGATTTTCATGCATCACCCGCCGGTCGTCTCGGGCATTGGCTGGATGGACCCGGCAGAGAATGAACCATGGATGCTGCGGCTTGCCGCCGCGATGCGCGGTCATGAGCAGGTATTGGCGATCCATTGCGGGCATCTGCATCGCCCGATCGTGACGCGATTTGCAGGCATACCGCTCGGCGTTACGCCTTCGGTCGCGCCCCTGGTGGCGATGGATCTGCGGGAGATCTCACCTGATAAGCCCGATGACCGCGCTTTGATCACTACCGAGCCATCAACCTATGCGTTGCATCGCTGGGATGGGACGAACCTCGTCACCCATTACGAGAAGGTCAGCGATTGGGATGTGCTGGCGCGTTATGGCCCGCACTTGCAGCCCATGATCCGCGATATGTTTGTGGAACGGGAGTAGGCGTCTAAGTCCGAAACCGGGGTGGGAAGCGGTCATTAGTCCGCTCCCCATATTGAGGCATTTAAGACCTCATCATGGGTTGCGGCAGATTAGCAGGGAAAATATCCGATCAAGGCTTGCGCTTTTAAAGGCATCCCGTAAAGGCATCCCGCGATGAAAATTGGGAACGCTCACAATTGGGTAGATGAGAGAGTGCCGTTATGAGATTGGTGTCATCAGGGATGATCGCGCTGGGCGTATTGGCGTTGGCTTCCTGCGGTGGAGAGGACAGTTCGGGCGGCGCATCTCAGTTCCCTGTTCCTAGCCAAACACCTGCTCCAGCAGCGACGCTGCTGTTTGCCGACGAGTTTGATAGCGGCACACTCAACCGTGAAATGTGGAATGTGGAAGGGCCAGCCTTTTGGGTCAACCACGAGCTGCAAGCCTATGTCGACGAAGTAGAAACAATCAGCTTCGCTAATCCCGACGGAGCGGAAGACGGCGCGCTGGTACTAAAGCCTGTTTACCGCCCCGGATTTTTGACACCGACAGCCCGCGTGACAGACTTTGTATCGGGTCGGATCAATACCCGCGATAACTTCGACGTCACCTTCGGGCGGATTGCGGCTCGCCTTCGGGTGCCCGACGGCAGCG
>DMWU01000014.1:0-3021 GCA_003483125.1 Erythrobacter sp.
CCCGACGGAGCGGAAGACGGCGCGCTGGTACTAAAGCCTGTTTACCGCCCCGGATTTTTGACACCGACAGGCCGCGTGACAGACTTTGTATCGGGTCGGATCAATACCCGCGATAACTTCGACGTCACCTTCGGGCGGATTGCGGCTCGCATTCGGATGCCCGACGCAGTTGGTGTTTGGCCTGCATTCTGGATGCTTGGATACGGGGAATGGCCAGATGCCGGAGAGATCGACATAATGGAATATGTCGGCGTGCCTGGATGGACGTCAGTAGCTATGCACGGGCCTGGCTATTCAGGAAACACCCCGATTTCGCAGCGGCAAGACTTTCCAGCTGGCACGGACGTTACGGATTGGCACGAATATGCGGTTGAACGAGCCGAGGATTCGGTGACATTCTTCGTCGATGACCGCGAGATATATCGAGTCACTCGATCCGATGTGGAGCAACACGGTCCGTGGCGATTTGACCGGACTCAGTATTTGATATTGAACTTCGCCTTGGGCGGGACCTATCCCAACGCGGTCAATGGAATTACAACGCCATATTATGGCATGTCTCAGGAAACTGCCGATAAAATTGGGCGCGGTGAAGTAGCGATGGAAGTTGATTGGGTACGAGTCTGGTCGCCTTCTTGACGCGAAAAGTCGCAAGCCAACAACGAAGGTAGTAACAACTTTCAGCTAAACCACCGTCCCGCGTCCGCATTTGGGTCGTAAACAGACTAACCTCACTTGTCCGCAGCGACGCGCCGCCGTGGTCCCCGGCCGGCGACCCAGGCCGTCATGTCGACTTCGTCCGAGACCTTCCATGGAATACCCGAGCTTGTGAGGAACAGCTTCTCCATCTCGGGCCGCGTGAATGGCCGCGACCCAAGCCTGCCGAACACCGCCATCTGGCCACCTGTCTCATCCACCGCGCGATCGCGATCGAGACCCTTGGACAGCGCCAGCGCATCGCCCTTGGTCCGTGCCCAGGCGATTAGCTCGGGCTTTGGCGGAGGCGAGAAGCCATAGAAGTTTGGCTGACTGGATGGTGAGGTGAGTTGCAGCACCTTCAGCCCGTTGCGGCCATCGGCAACATAGCCGATCAGCGAGGCATTGGTTGTGCCGACAATCACATCTTCGGCATCGGTCATCGTGCCGCCCAGTGTCTCCTTGGCATAGACTTGCGGGCTAAGCGGCTTGGTAATGTCGATGATCACCAGCCCTTCCTGCTTGGCCGCGACATAGGCGTAGGTGCGCGCGAGATAGAGCTTCTGCGCATTGGCAAGCGGCACCGCCCCTCCAGGTCGCGCCACCGGATTGCGCAGATTGGTGACGTCGAACAGCTTCACGCCCTCTGCATCGGTCACCCAGAGATAACGGAACTGGATCGCGCTAGCGCGCGCATCGTTCATTTCGCGCACTGCGGCGACTTGCGGATTGAGCGGATCGGCAAGGTCGAGAACGACCAACCCGCGCCGCGTGGTGATATAGGCAATCTCGCCTGCAAGGTGGATATGCCGCGCACCATCGAGCACGCCGCCTTCGTTCCATGCATCCGCGCCATTGGCAAACTCTGCGCGGTCCAGCTTGTTATTTCGGAACTCGCCATCGGCCATGGTGTTGATATCGACGAGGATCAGCCCTTCTTCGCTATCTGTGATGGCAGCGTATGAATAGATCGGCAGGAAGGCCTGCTCCTGGTTCATCTCGCGCATTTCAGGCGTATTGCGATCGGGCCGGATCGGCTGGTTGGTTGCCAGCGCCATGCAGGTCGCATTCTCCGTGCTGACATGCGTATCATGGCCCAATGCGCTGAACGGCGCGGTGATGATCCGCTCGGAAAAGCCCTTATTCGCGATTGAGGCGATGTCGTAGACGCGGAAGCCCCCGCGTCCCTCTGCCACGAAGATGTACTCGCCGCGCATTTGCAGACAGCGCACGGAATCGCGTGTCCCCTCATGCACATTAGCGAATTGTTCAAACGCCTTGGTTTCGCCCGACAGGTCACCATCGAATGTCTTGCCGCGGGTCCAATCCTTCAGCTCGCGATCATTGTCTTCGACATGCATGCGCCAATAATCGGGGTAGGCGTATTTATGCAGGTAAGAGCCGAGCACTGCCTGCGGCTCATCCCACTCGGTGACGCGCACCGCCTCGAACCCGTTATCGAGGCCGACCCAGGCATTCATGCCGACAAAGTTCACGAAATTGGTGCCGAGCAGCAGCAGCTGCGCCATGATCGCATTATTGTCTTCGGCTTCAGACAGGTGGCAATCGGTACAGGTCTTGGTCTCGGTCAGCCTGACCGTATGCGGGAAGTGCGGCGCGAAGGCCTGGCTTGAGAAGCCGGAGGACGCAATCGGCGGCTGCTGGATATAGATCCGCTCTCGGTTGATATTGGTCGAGCTGAGCACCAATGCGCTGGTCGAACGGACCGGCGCGATCTGGTTGCCCTTGGTCGTCTGGTGCCTGCCGATCTGGAACATCTGGTCGCGCACGACCTGCGGGTTGTAGGTCGCAAAGTTACGCGTTGTTTCCCCGCCATAGCGGTGCAGCTTGGTCTTCCAGTTCGCCTCGATCGGCAAATGGCAGCCACCACACGATGTCGTCCATGAAAGGTGGCAGGTGAAACACGCCATGTCAGGTTCGCGATGGGCGCGATCTTCAGGCTCGATACCGGGGCCAAAGGCATAAGTGCCATCTTCTGCGCCCGTGCGGCTCATCAGCTTGGCGCGCGCAGCCTTAGGATTGAACAGCGGGCTTTCACGATTCACCGCATCCTTCACCAGGCTTACTTCCCATTGCAGGTCCGGATCGACGATTGAGCGCTGGATCAAAACACGCTCGCCGGCGTCATTCTCGGTCCATTCAAAGCGGCGCTTGCCATCGGGGTTGCGCAGCAGGGCCAAATCATTGCCCTTGGGCGGAGCGGCAGGCCCACTGGTCCGCAGGGTTGGATAGGCATCGGCGGTGCCGTGGCAATCCTTACACCCGATCTCGATTGCATTGGCGACCTCGCCATAAATCAGGCCC
>DMWU01000014.1:3284-6985 GCA_003483125.1 Erythrobacter sp.
TTGGCGACCTCACCATAAATCAGGCCCGATCCATGGCTGTCCTGGGCATAGTGGCAATCGGCGCATTGGAGGCCCTTTTCGGCATGGATGCTCATCAGATGCACCGCCTTGCCGGGATTGATGCCGGGCTCGACGAATTTGCCTTCACCCTCGCGGCGCCATTTTTCAGGATCGTCGTTATCGACGATGTTGCCATCTTCATCGAGGAGGTTGCCCGTCCTGTCGCGCTTCAGGATGGCACGGAAATTCCAGCCATGGCCATGGTAGTCGGCGAATTGCGTGTCGTTGAGCTGCGAGTTCAAGTCATAGACATTCCGCAGGAAGTCCAGATCGGCCCAATTGCCCTTCGGCGCAGCACCTTCAGGATTGCGATCGAGCACTGCACGCACCTCGGCGGCGGTGGGATATTTCTGCTCCTTGGGCCACATGAAGGGCGCATCGCTTTCATAATCCCACATAGTGTAGCCGAGATAGGTGTTCAGGAAGATATTGGGCTGGTGCATGTGGCAATTCATGCATTGCGCAGTCGGGATTGCGCGGGTGAAGACGTGGCGCAGCGGGTGGCCCCATTCCTTCTCCTTGCTCTTTCCATGATGGCCGTCATCATGATCGCCCGGTTTCTTCACCGCACCGTGAGAATCATAGTCGCCGTGGCTTTCATCGCCGTGATCCTCGCCTGCATGGCTATCGCGCCGTCCGATCTCGTAAAGCTGCGCAATCGTGGGATCGACGGTCTGCGTCTGCCCGTCGCGGCCATACTTCGCATAGATCAGCGAGTGTCGTGGCTCGCGGTCATTGGCATAGACCACATGGCAACTGGCGCAGCCCGAATGGCGATAGTCACCCGGCTGGTCGTTCGTGCCCATGAACCAGGTGAACGGGTCATTGAGGCGCGTCTTGTGAATATTGAGCACAGGTATGGCGACCCGAAGGCCGGTAGCAGGCCCTCGGTTTGATTGTTTCAGGTCAGGCCGGCCCGGCTCCTCCAGTCGCTGGATCGATCCGGTAGGATTGGGCAGGCCAATCTCGGGGAATTGCGAGTTAACATTGCGTCCGCCGCGTTCGAACACGCGGAAGATATCGCCCGGCGGGATCACGTGCCAGGTTGGCAGCGGATATAGCGTGGCGAGCGCGCCCCGCGTTTTCTCCGCATCGCTAACTGTACCTGGCTCACCGCTGGTGCCGGCACTCTGGATAAGAGCAGCCTCACCATCGCGCGTATAAGCCTCGCCAAAGATGTAATTCTTGAAGGGGACGATGCCGTTATTATAGGCCGCCCCGCCCCACAGCATTGCCCCTGTCGCCATCAGCGAACGCTCCGACGCCTCGATTATCTCGATATGGCAAGCACCGCAGGCCTCGCGTGCTACGCGATAGTCGCTGGGGTTTACAAATCGGATGAATTCGGGCGCTTCCTTGTTGAGCAAGGCATAGCTCTGCTTGGGGTTTGCCGAAGAGGGATAATGCCAGCTTTCCGGATATTTTGGCAGCACATGCGCCCGTTCGCGCGCTGCAACATAGAGCGGGTCATCATGGGCAAGCGATGAGTCGCCTATCACAGTGGCATCGCCGCCATGGCAATCAATGCAGCCCAACTGTACCGCAGGCGTTTCATGCATAGTCGGCGCATCGGTGCGCACATGGCAAGAGTAACAGCCGTCGGACTTGGCCATCATCTCTTCGTAAGTCTGGCGTGCGGGCGCAGGCCCGGCTGTAACGCGGCTATAGTCGCGCTTTACAGGTTTCTCGCCTTCGGCAGCTTCGCTGGTTCCGGCAACAAACAACGCTGCGCTGAACATCAGCGTAGCAAGCACAAGGGCAAGAAGGCGGATCATACGCATCAGTAGGTCAAAATCGCATTGGCGAGCACCGAATAATAGGTTCGGCCATTGCCCAGATTGTCAAACAGGTCGCGGAAGCCATCGCCAGCAATCAGCGCGGCGCCCGAGAGGCGGAAAACGATGTTTTGTGTGGCCTTTGGCCGCCAGATCGCAGCGGCGCCGACGTCATAGCCAATATCCTTGGGAATCGATCCTTCGACACGCAGCGCCTCGAGTGTTGCAGTGTCTTCAAACCATAAATGGTTAGCATTGGTGGAAATGCGGAACTCTGGCGTCAGGTCGAAATCGGCACCCACGCCGACAAGGATCGTACCCGGATTGTTGAAGTTCGACTGACCCTGCTCTTTGGAACTGCGCAGGGAATTGAGGATGCCATTGCGGCCATTCACCGCAATCGCGCGACCGCCACCTGCAAAGGGGATCGTCTGCCTGATCCAGTAACTCGTGTCGGCACCGGCAAAGATCGGGTTTTCAAATATCGCATCGAACCCTGTTTCCTTATCATCATAGGGATCGCCATCGCCGCTGGCATAAAGGCCCGATAGGCGGAACCGCATCCAGTCCTGGTCATAGGAAAGCTCGATCGCGCCGAACTGCGCATTGATATCGGCAGGCTGGTCGGTGAAGAAGCTGATGCGATCCTCCCCCAATGCCCAATAGGCGCTGGCAGTCAGGTTGAGGCGGCCGATCCTGCCATCGGCATTATATCCCAGATAGAAGACGTCATAGTCACGGCCACGTAGCGTCCCGAGCAATGCAGGGCGAACCGGGAAGCCATTGTCGTCAATCTGGATATCGTCAGCCTCGCGATTGCGATTGTAGACCACAGTCACCTGGCTGGTGAGCGCCGGGATCAGGAAATCCTGCCGATAGGCATTGGCAACAAAGACGAAGTCATCGCGCGGCGTCTGAAGGATGGCATTCAGGCCGCTATTGGTATCCTTCTCAAGCCGCCAGAAGGCACCGATATTATACTGGAAACGATTATTGTCCCGCGTACCAAAGAAACGCAGGCCCAATTGCTGGTCCTGGAACAGGAAGCCGCGGAAATCCGACTGGAAGGGCTGAATGCCGATCCGGGCACTGTCAAAGTCATAACGGTCAGAAACATTGCGGAAGTGGTAATCGAAGAACAACTCTTGCACGCCCAGGAAGTGGTCGGTGCGATGGCTGGGTTTTGAGGGTTCGACAAAAAGCACGCGCCGCTCAGGCACATCGACATGGTTGACGTTGAAGGCCAGCGTTGCGCGATATTCCACATCAGGCGGCTTATATGCGGTGCTGCCTTTAAGCAGCGCGGCACCGACTATGAATGTCTGCGAGAAAACCGGCGAGAACTTGTTGCCGAATACATCGATCCGGTCAGGATCCTCGGTTGTCTGCACGCCGACCGGGATCGGGAAGGTCCGCGGCTCGAATACGGTGTCGCTAATCGCATTTGCGACAATAAACCAGTCATCTCCCTTGATGGGCAGCCATTGAACCTTCTCAGGGTTGATGGGGCGGTCGCCCTTATAGGTGTTCTGGTTGTAGGGATCGAACCAGCGTTCCTTCACAACGCCCAAAGTCTCGATCAGGCGCCAGCGATCGGGGATCGGAACCTGGTCAACCGGAAATGCCTGTGGCGGCGGCGCGCGCACTGCGCCTTCATTGGTCTGGTCGATCCGGTCGGGTAGCGGCTCTGTATAGTCGGGCCGCTTGCGCCCTTCGATTATGTCTGGATCGATCGGCGGATAGGCTTCCGGCTCGGTTTGCAGATCAATCGGGCGCGCAGCCTCATCGCTCGCCTGCGTATCGGCAGGCGGCGGCTGTGCCGGCTCTTCCGCCGGTTGCGCCTGCATCAGCACCAAGGGCAAGATC
>DMWU01000093.1 GCA_003483125.1 Erythrobacter sp.
TCGCAGGCCTCATTATACGGGTCGGCAATCAGCGCGTCGGGAGAAAAGTCTTCGTCCCAGATTTGGTTCACGAATGAAGAATTGGCGCCGTTTTCCAGTAGGCGACGGACGAGATAGGCGAGCAAAGTCTCATGTGTTCCAACGGGCGCATATATGCGGCAAGGGCGGGCAAGGTTCTCTTTGCCAACCACTTCTTCGTACAGCGATTCGCCCATCCCGTGGAGGCACTGAAACTCGTAATCTCCGATCGAAAATCCTTCGCCCGCCAATTGGTAGATCGTGGCCAATGTCTGCGCATTATGTGTGGCGAATTGCGGGAAGACCTTGTCGCGCGCGGCTAGCAGTTTTCCTGCGCAGGCAATGTAAGAAATATCGGTGTGCACCTTGCGCGTGAAGACAGGAAAATCTTCCAGCCCATCAACCTGCGCACGCTTGATTTCGCTATCCCAATAGGCGCCTTTGACCAGGCGTACCATAATGCGATGGCCCGACCTTTCGGCGAGGTCCACGATCCAGTCGATCACATGGGGACAGCGCTTGCCATATGCTTGGACGACAAAGCCTAACCCCTGCCAGCCTTCAAGTGCAGGGTCCAATGCGAGTTCTTCCAGGATATCGAGCGAGATTTCGAGCCGGTCAGCTTCCTCTGCATCGATATTGAGGCCGATATTGTAGGATTTGGAGAGCAGCGCGAGTTCGCGGACACGCGGAAACAATTCCCCCATGACGCGGTCAAGCTGCGCGCGTTCATAGCGTGGATGGAGTGCTGACAGTTTTATCGAGATGCCGGGGCCGGAATATATGTCGCGCCCATTTGCAGCCTTGCCGATGGCGTGGATCGCATTCTCATAATCGCGATAGTAACGATCGGCATCGGCCATGGTCATGGCGGCTTCGCCCAACATATCATAGCTGTAGGTAAAGCCTAGCGCCTCTTGCTCTCTCGCGCGTTTGAGCGCTTCACCAATGGTCTCGCCGGTTACGAACTGCTCGCCCATCATGCGCATTGCCATATTCACGCCGCTGCGGATCACGGGCTCGCCATATCTCTTTATAAGCGATGAGAGCGAGGCGCTCAGCCCTTTCTCGCTGACTGGCGAAACGAGCTTGCCTGACACTACGAGCCCCCAGCTCGCAGCATTCACGAATATCGACCTGCCATCCCCAATGTGAGAGCGCCAATCGCCATCCGCTATCTTGTCGCGTATTAATGCGTCGCGCGTTGCATTGTCAGGAATGCGCAAAAGCGCTTCGGCCAGGCACATAAGTGCTACGCCCTCTTCGCTTGAAAGCGAATATTCTTTTACCAGGCCTTCTACGCCGCCGCTTTGACCCTTCGTGCGAAGGCTTGTGACTAGTCTACGGGCTGTCTCGGCAATCTGATGGCGTAAATCCTCAGGCAATTGAGCTTTGGCAAGCAGCGGACCTACGCATTCCGCCTCTGGCAGGCGATAGGCCTCACTTATCGCCTGACGCAGCGGGCTAGCCTCGCGATGGGGCGGCGCGAAGCACTCGAATGGAGTTGGCTTTGCTGCTTCGGTAACTGCGGAATCGGGCATCGTCATACCCGACACTTTATCCTATTCGGTATAGTCGATCTGGCTAATTTCCAATAATATTGATAGAATGTGATCCATAAATCGAAATATAAAGATAGAAATCGCTATGAAAGCTAGCAAGAATAGTAAAATAGACCAAATTGATCGCCGTATCCTCAACGAGTTGCGCGTTGACGGCCGTATGACGGTGACGGAACTGGCCAACCGTGTGGGTCTTTCAAAGACTCCCTGCCAGTTGCGGCTCACCAAGCTGACCAATTCTGGGGTGATCAGGGGATTTCGCGCGATTGTCGATTTCAAGAAACTGGGCGAAGGCCATATCGCCTTTGCCGAGGTCAAACTCAACGATACGCGGGAAAGGGCCTTGGATGAGTTTCGCGCTGGCGTGACCAAGATTCGCGAAGTCGAGGAATGCCACATGATTGCAGGGAATTTCGATTTCCTGCTCAAAGTGAGGACCTCCGACATCGATACATATAGAGAGGTGCTGGGCGAAAAGATATCCAGCCTTCCGCATGTGGCCAGCACATCCAGCTTCGTGGCGATGGAGACCATCGTCGAGGGTGGCAGCTGACGAGCGCGGTGGCTCGCCCATACGCTCTCGGTAATGAGATTGGACTGTTTGGTGCGGTCGAGAAGACTCGAACTTCCACGGCCTTTCGGCCACAACGACCTCAACGTTGCGCGTCTACCAGTTCCGCCACGACCGCACACAGTCTTCAAGGGAGCCAGATCGCTACCTTTGCGGACAGGTGCGGCCCCCTAGCAATAGCAGGTGGACCCTGCAAGCACTTTACCGATGGATTGGTAAGAGTTTCCTAATTGGGCTTCCAGCCGATCTCTGCAAACTTGGCAGAGCGCGGAATATCGGTAACCGCTTCCTTGATCGCCAGGCTCTCGCCGGGTGCCAGGCTCGGCTGCGATGGTACGATCTCCCAGCTGTAAACGATCCGATCCATCTCATCGCGCAACACGATCAGAATGGGCGGGACATTGACTGTTTCGCGGCCGATATTGGTTACTGATCCGCTGGCTCCAAAATATTCGGTGCCATTGGGAAGGGTGCGTCGATCTTGTTGATCTGGCGGAAATTCGAGCTGCAATTGCGGCTGGTTGATTGCGAAGGTCGGCCTGCTGACGGGGGCCCATTCGGGTAGGCCCCAATAATTGACCGCCAAGATTGTGCCGAACGCCGCCACTGCAAAAGTCAGGGCCGCCGCCGTCCACAGTTTAAGCGGGTTTCTGCGGCCCCTGAATGGAGGTTCGTAATCAAATTGCGAGGGTTCTTCCTCGTAATATTCTTTTTGTACGGGCTCTGGCGCAGGTTCTGGCTCTGGTTCCGGCTCAGGCGCTTCTTCCGTAGCGCCCTCTTCTATGTTGGCCTGTTCCTCTTCAGGCTCTTGCTCGGATGATTCACTATCACCCTCATCCTCGCGATCTGCACTGCGCCAATGGCTAACCGATGGCTGTGGCGGTTCGTCCTGTGACTCCTCGCTGGCAGGGCTGGCATCCTCATCAGGTTGAGGAACAGCCTCCTCAGTCGGCGCAACGGAGCTCGCTTCTCCTGCGTCTTCAGCCTCCGGTACTTCGGGTTCCGGAGCCACTGGCGGTATAACGTCCACCTCCGGCCCATCCTGGAACCAGCTGTGTTTGCATTTTGCGCAGCGGACCGTGCGACCATCAATGCCGATGGCCTCATCAGGCACGACATAGCGCGTGCTGCATGCAGGGCAGGCGATGATCATAGTTTGCTAGGCATTACGCGCGCTGAATCCTGTGGCAAGACCTGCAGCGTTCAACCAAGCCAAAACCGTTCTTTTTTCCACACCGAAGCCTCGTTATAGCTTGGCCTGAGATGATTGGCTTTGCACTACCAACTGCTTGCGATAGAGCCGCACCATGAGCGGGGGCCAGGGAAGGATCGTAACATTCGACAATGTCGGGCTGCGCTATGGCACAGAACCAGAGGTGCTGAGCGATCTTTCCTTCACGCTTTTCCCAGGCAGCTTTTATTTCCTTACGGGCGCAAGTGGGGCAGGCAAGACCAGCCTTTTGAAGCTGCTCTATCTCGCGCAACGGCCTTCGCGTGGTGCGATCAATATGTTCGGTAGGGATGTAATCACCACCCCGCGCGAGGAACTGCCCGAATTTCGTCGCAGGTTGGGCGTTGTTTTCCAGGATTTCCGACTAGTTGGGCATTTGTCTGCCTTTGACAATGTCGCGCTGCCGTTACGTATTGCCGGAGTGCGTGAGGCCGATATCGTGCGCCCGGTAAGCGAGATGCTGGATTGGGTCGGGCTGGCGCATAGGGCACAATCGCGCCCGGCGACCCTATCTGGCGGCGAGCAACAGCGGGTCGCGATCGCGCGCGCTGTCATTGGCAGGCCTGACCTGCTGGTGGCAGACGAACCGACAGGCAATGTCGATCCCGAGATGGCGCTGCGCCTCTTGCGCCTGTTCGAGGCGCTCAATCGCCTAGGCACGACAGTGGTAGTTGCGACCCATGACGTGCAATTGCTGAAGAGCCTGCCAGATTCATTGATCATGCGGCTTAATAAGGGTCGCCTGCTCGATCCCACAGGCGCTTTGCGTTATCCTCCGCGGGCCAGTTTTGCCTCCACACATTCTCTCGGAGGTGACGGCGAATGAAGCAGCCACCCCCGATCGCCGAAAACCTGGACCGTGGCGCCACTTCATTTGGCGGGCGCGCCGCAGCGGCGCTGGTTCCCCGCAGGCGTATCTCCGGCCCGGTGCCTTGGGTGCTTGCAATCATGATCATGCTCAGTGCGCTCGCAGCAGGCGGGGCACTGGCGCTAAGCAACCTTGCAAGTTCAGCCCGGGGGGAGCTTGCCGGTGCAATTACTGTCCAGATTATCGAGGCTGACGCCGAATTACGCGCTCAGCAAAGCGAGCTAGCAGCTGAGCTGTTATTGCAGGATCCAGCGGTGCGATCATTGAGGCGTGTCCCGCGAGAAGAACTCGACCGGATGATGGAGCCATGGCTGGGCGTGGCCGATGCGGGTGACGCAATTCCTATTCCGGACCTTTTGGACGTTCAGTTGAACAGGCAGGCGAGTGAGGCAGAGTTGGTGCGACTGCAATCCTTGCTGGAGAATGATGCCCCAAACAGCCGCATCGATGCTCAATCCAGCCTGCTGGAACCTGTCTATTCTGCCCTCACGGCGCTGCGATATCTTTCTTTCGGCCTCATCGTGTTGTTGGCATTGGCCAGCTCGTCTGCGGTTTGGCTGGCGTCGCGCAGTGCGTTTACCAGCAATCGCGAGACAATGGAGATTGTCCACCTGCTGGGCGGTGCGGACAAGCAGATAGCGGGTATTTTTCAGCGCTCGGTAGCCATGGATGTATTCATGGGTGCTGTTCTTGGCCTGGCGTTGGGCGTTGCCGTGATGCTGGTGATCGCAGGCCAATTTGCGGCGCTTGATTCGGGTATGGTGGAAGGTGGCGGCTTTGACTGGCACGATTGGCTGATAATTGCTGCAATTCCCATTGCAGGCGTGCTGATTGCCATTATGACTGCGCGCATGACGGTGGTTTCCGCACTGAGGCGAATGTTATGATCCTGAGGTTGATCGCAACGATCATTCTCGCTTGGCTTCTTGGATTTGTCGGGTTTGCGATCACGCTGCCCGGTCCGATCACTGGCGTAACGGCTAGTGCGGCGGTCATCCCGACCGGCGCAGCGGGCCGCATCCAGCGCGGAGTTGAACTGCTTGAAGAAAAGCAAGTCGATGAAATTTTCATCAGCGGCGTAGATGCCGATGTCACGCCTGAGGAATTTGCAGTTGAATTTGAGGTTAGCCGACGGTTGATGAATTGCTGCGTTACACTGGGATTTGAGGCTACCGATACGCGAGGCAATGCAGAAGAGATTGCCGATTGGGTTGAGGGCGAAGGAATTTCTTCTATTCGGCTTGTCACGAGCGATTGGCATATGCGCCGCGCAACCGGGGAAGTTCAGCGCCGATTGCCCGCTGAAGTCGCGATTATACGTGATGCGGTCCCATCAACACCAAGCCTTGCGATCTTGTTTGTCGAATATCACAAATTCCTAGCGAGCTCAGCGGTAGGGATCACCGACGAGTTTGGTTGACCATGCGAATCTTGCGCAATCTCGCCTTTTACCTCGCCTTCTATATCGGCAGTACGCTGATCATCAGCACAGCGGTGCTTGCGCGCCCATTCGGCTCTGCCGTGGTGCGCGCGGTGATCCAGCAATGGAGCCATTGGCATCGCATCTGCGCGACGCACCTACTGGGGATCAAGGTCGCGGTGGAGGGCGAGGTTCCGCCTGGCCCGGCCCTGTTCGCGGTGAAGCATGAAAGCTATTTCGAGGCGATCGATGCCCCGATGATGCATCATCATCCTGTGCCATTTGCGAAGAAGGAACTTTACAGCATTCCCGGCTGGCGGATCAGTGCGGCTGCCTATGGTTCGGTACCTGTTTCGCGCGATCAGGGGGCAAAGGCGCTCCGCGAAATGGTCAAGGCAGGCAGGCATTATGCGAGCGAGGGAAGGCCGCTGGTTATATTTCCCGAGGGCACTCGCGTTGGCCATGGGGACAGGCCGCCTCTGCAAGCAGGGTTCGCCGGTCTATACAAAATGCTCGATATTCCGGTGGTTCCGATCGCAGTGAATAGCGGTCCCCTCTATCACCAGCGGTGGAAGCGAAAGGGCATAATTACTTATCTTATCGGTGAGACAATTCCGCCCGGCCTACCGCGAGCGGAAGTGGAGGCGCGCGTGACGGAAGCAATCAACGCCCTCAATAGCTGACTAGCGGGCTAGTGATCGCGCCCGAAATCGGGGGCAGCGTCATCCTGCCCTTGCTCGATGATTGATCGGCGGATAGCTCGTGTGCGCGTAAACAGATCGAACAATGCTTCGCCATCATTGCGCCTTATTGCCCGCTGCAGGGCGGTCAGATCCTCTGTGAACCGACCCAGCATTTCTAGTACAGCGGGCTTGTTACTGAGGAATACGTCGCGCCACATGGTTGGATCCGATGCTGCGATACGGGTGAAGTCACGAAAGCCGCCAGCAGAATATTTGATCACCTCGCTACGCGTCACGTCCTCAAGATCGGATGCCGTACCTACGATCGTATAGGCGATCAGGTGCGGGATATGGCTGGTAACGGCAAGCACGAGGTCGTGATGCTCTGCATCCATGATCTCGATCTTTGCGCCCAAGCTCTCCCAGAATTCGGAAAGCGCCGTCACAGCGGCCTCGTCCGCACTCTCTGGCGGGGTGAGGATACACCAGCGATTCTCGAACAGGCTGGCAAATCCTGCGTCAGGCCCGCTTTGCTCCGTGCCCGCAACCGGGTGCGCGGGAATTATCGTTTGGCCGGAAAGTGCTGCCGCAAGGTCCCTGGCAACGCTCTGCTTGGAAGAGCCGACATCGCTTACGATCGTATCATCGCCGAGCGAACCTGCAATATCCGCCGCTGCCTCTGCGATCTTGCCCACAGGGACGCAGAAAATCACAAGGTCGGCCCCATTCACCGCGTCGCTGGAGGTTTCGCAGACTTCCCTCGCCAGTCCGCGCTCATTCGCACGTGCGCGCACCTTTGGATCGGCATCGTAGCCTTTGGTTGTAATGTCGGGTGCATGTTCGGCAATTGCGAGCCCGATGGATCCGCCCACCAGGCCCAAACCGATGATGGCCACGTTCTCTATTTTCCTGGGCTGCGAACTCATGAGATTTCGCCCAGCAGATTGCTTAGGGTTGCTGTGATTGCGTCCATATCTTCGGTAGTTCCGATGGTAATGCGTAGGGCATTTGCCAGGCCCTGATTGGGGATGTGGCGAACCGCATAGCCAGCTTCGGCCAATGCTCTGAGCGCAGTCTCGGCACTTACATCGCCTTCAAACAGGACAAATAGGAAGTTCGCCTTGCTGGGAATTGGACGGAGCCCGTGATTACCCATTGCTTCGATCGCGTTCGTGAAGCGGTCCAGCTCGCGCGCATTATGATCGCGGCTGTCAGCAACGAATTGCTGGTCGCCGAGCGCAGCTATCGCCGCTGCCTGCCCGCCCTGCGTCACATTGAAAGGGCCACGGATACGGTTGAGCACATCGATCAGACGCGGCGCGCCGGTCGCCCAGCCAATTCGTTCGCCAGCCAGGCCATAAATCTTGGAAAACGTTCGCGTTACCAGCACATTCTCATGCTTCGCGGCGAGCGCCAGCCCATCGTCGTCATCCGCACTATCCAGATACTCGGCATAGGCCTGGTCCACCACCAGCAAGACATCGGCGGGGAGCCCCGCATGAAGCCGCGCCACCTCTCCAGCTGGCAGGAATGTGCCCGTAGGGTTGTTGGGGTTGGCAAGGAAGACCACCCGCGTGCGTTCCGTCACCGATGATATGAGGGCATCGACGTCAGCGGCATAATCATTGTCGACTGCCTCAATAGGGGTCGCGCCACAGCGCCGCGCCGCAATGTCATAGACTGAGAAGCTATAGCGGCTGAAAAGCAACTCGTCGCCAGGACCGGCAAAACCTTGCGCGGCGAGGTTGAGCAATTCGTCCGAGCCTGTGCCGCAAACGATCCGTGCTGGATCGATATCGTGAAGTTCACCGATGGCAGTGCGCAGTTCCGTCGCGTCTGGATCGGGATATTGCGCGGGCGAAGGCGCGGCAGTTCGCGCTGCCAGTGCGGCTTCGCTCGTGCCTAGTGGGTTCTCATTCGCCGAGAGTTTGACCAGCTCTCGTCCGTCCTTTGCGCGGGCGACACCAGGCACATAGGCATGAATGCCCATTATCCATGGCTTTGCCTCGGGGCGGTTTGACGGTGCATCATTCATGACGCGGGGGCGCATAACCGCTTTGGCCCGGGAAAGACAGGGCGAAAAATAGTACAATTGACACGCGCGCCTGCCTCGCCCAATCGAGGCGACCCATGTCCGGTACCGATGCCTCGAGGAGCATAACGCTCGAAAATCACCTGCCGCTCGATAGCGGGCAGGTGCTTTTGCACGCGACCATAGCCTATGAGACATATGGTGATCTGGATGCTGACAAGGGCAATGCGGTCCTCATCTGCCATGCACTCACCGGCGACCAATATGTTGCCAGCAACCACCCGATTACAGGCAAGCCCGGATGGTGGGAGCGGATGGTTGGCCCCGGCAAGCCAATAGATACAAACAAGTTCCATGTGATCTGCGCCAATGTGATTGGTAGTTGCATGGGATCGACCGGCCCGGCCAGTTTGGCGGATGATGGCGAGCCCTATGCACTGCGTTTCCCGGTCATCACTATCCGCGACATGGCGCGCTGTCTGGTTGCGCTGGTTGATGCATTAGGCATTGACCGATTGCATACTGTAGTGGGCGGATCGATGGGCGGAATGCAAGCATTGAGCCTTGCGGCCAACTGGCCCGACCGCGCCGCGCGCATATTGGCAATCGCAACCGCCGCGAGGCACTCGGCCCAAAACATTGCATTCCATGAGGTCGGCCGTCAGGCAATCATGGCCGATCCAAACTGGGATGATGGCAATTACTATGGTGGGCAAACGCCCGATGCTGGGCTCGCCGTTGCGCGTATGGCTGCGCATATCACCTATCTTTCCGAAACAGGGCTGACCGACAAGTTTGGTCGCCGATTGCAGGATCGCAATACAAAAAGCTTCGGCATTGACGCCGATTTCCAGGTCGTCAGTTACCTGCGTTACCAGGGGTCTGGCTTCACCCAGCGTTTTGACGCCAATTCTTATCTCTATATCACGCGCGCAATGGATTATTTCGACCTTGCCGAAGAACATGGCGGCAGGCTGGGCGATGCGTTCTCAGGCCATGAAATGGGCAAGGGAGCGCGCTTCTGCCTTATCAGTTTCGATTCAGATTGGCTCTATCCGACCGCAGAGAGCCGGCATGTCGTCCACGCGCTCAATAGTGTTGGCGCGCCTGTCAGCTTTGTCGAGCTGTCTGCGCCGTTCGGTCATGACAGCTTCCTTCTCGAGGTACCGTCGCTCGACCGGGTCGTAGAGGGGTTCCTCAATGGTTGAAGCAGGCACTCATCTTCGCCCCGATCTTGAGGTGATTGCGCGCCAGATCGAAACTGGCAGCCGCGTATTCGATATCGGCTGTGGCGACGGGCAATTGCTGTCAGAGCTAGAGGCGCATCGCAACATTGATGCGCGCGGTATGGAGATCGATGCCGAACTGGTTGAACGCTGCGTCGCACGCGGCCTTTCAGTGGTGCAGGGCGATGCCAATGCAGACCTTGCCGACTATCCCGATGGTGCGTTTGACTATGCGATCCTTTCGCAGACGCTGCAAACGGCAGAGCGACCCGACCGCATGCTGGACGAGCTATTGCGCGTGGGTCGAACGGCCTTTGTCAGCTTCCCAAATTTTGCCCATTGGCGCACACGTGCCGCGCTCATGTTTGGTGGCCGGATGCCGGTGACACGAGCACTGCCGGTAAGCTGGTATGAAACGCAGAACATCCACCATGTGACCGTGCAGGATTTCAACGAGCTGCTTATCCGCAAGGGCGTGAAGGTTGAATCGCGCTGGTTCTTCTCCGGCGAAAATGAAATCGGCGCGACAGGGGCAAACTGGCGCGCCGAATTCGCATTGTTCAAGTTGAGTCGTTAGGCCCGTTTCCAATCAGCCAGGACGATTCATCGCGCAAAGCTTATTGCCGGCCGGGTCAAGCACATAGGCGAGATTGAGGGTGCCAGTGGCAGAGTCGCGTGGACCGGGCGGGTCTTCGATCGAAGTACCACCATTTGCGACGCCAGCGTCGTGAAATGCCTTCACTTGATCCAGGCTGTCGCATGCAAAACCGATCGTGCCGCCATTGGCGCCGCAGGCCGGTTCGCCATTGATGGGCTGGCTCACCCCCATGACGTTGCCATTATGGATGTAGAAGAGGCGGATCGTTCCGTCTTCCTTCACATCGCGCATCGGTTCGCCAGCGCCCAAAACACCCAACACTGCGTCATAAAACTTCTTCGATGCTTCGATATCATTCGCACCGACCATTACATGGCTGAACATTGCTTTGGCTCTCCCTTGGATTACCGCTTTGGGTAATGGGCGGGCCTGAGAGCGGCAAGGCGAAAACTGATAGTGACTGGTTAAGGTTGGGACGGCTATTGGGCCGGAATGATCTTAAGTTTACTGCTCACTGTGGCTGTCACCACATCGCCGCTACCAGCAAGCTATTCAGACACTGATGAGGCATCATTATCACTTGAAAACAAAAGCCTGTTGCGTTGTGCGGCAGCCTTTGCATTGGTCGCGCGCTCGCAGGAAGCTGGTGAGGAATCGTCACAAAAGTGGCCCGAACTTGGCGAGCGCGGGCGGGAATTCTTCGTTCGTGCTCTGGCGCAAGTGATGGACGAGACGGGTTATGATCGCGAAGGAATTACCCGCGCCGCCGGTGCCCAAGCGCGAGAAATCCAGCAATCGGGCGATCTCGATAAGATCATGCCGGTTTGCCTTGTGATGTTAGAGAACTCAGGCGCGTAAAATTCGAGAGTTTACGCATTAGAGCCAGTAGATTTCGTAAGAGCTTTGCTGCATGAGCAAAGCCAAGATGTGGCGTCTCTATCAATTCCCCCTGTGCCCCTTTAGCCGCAAGATACGCTTGCTTATGGGCGAGAAGAACATTGCCTATGAAATGGTCAGGGAAGATCCCTGGGCCGCAAGCGATATGTTCTACAACCTCAACCCGGCCGGCTCTACTCCTGTGCTGGTGGATGAGGAGCGTGACGTCATCTTATGTGACAGCCGGGCCATAGGCGAATATTTCGAGGAAACGGTCGACAAGGCGCCGATGATCAACGGCACGGTGGCCAATCGCGCGGAGATCCGCAGGCTCGTCGCGCTTTTTGACGAGAATTTTTATGCCGATGTTACCGCGCCCCTGCTTAGCGAGCGGATGAAGAAGCGCCTGGTACTGCGCCAGCCGCCGGACTCGCGGATGTTGCGCCAGGCAATGAAGCTGGCCCATGGCCATCTCGACTATATGGACTGGCTGATTGATAACCGGCCTTGGCTGGCAGGCTCGACATTGAGTATGGCCGACCTTGCGGCTGCGGCGCAGATTTCGGTCGCCGATTATCTTGGTGGAATTGACTGGAAGGGGCATGAGCAAACGCGCGGCTGGTATTCGGTGCTCAAGAGCCGCCCAAGTTTCAGGCCGCTGCTGACCGAAAGGATGGATGTCATCCAGCCCCCGGCACATTATGCGCAAGTCGATGTTTAGAGGTAAATCGCTATGACTGACCCAAAAGACATTTCCGATGCCCAATGGTGCGAGAAGCTGACGCCAGAGCAGTATCATGTGCTGCGAGAGGCAGGGACAGAGCGAGCCTTTACCGGCCAATATGACAAGCATTTCGAAGATGGCAGCTATCGCTGTGCGGGCTGTGGTGAAGTGCTGTTTGAAAGCGATAGCAAGTATAACAGCGGTTGCGGTTGGCCCGCATTTACGCGCCCTGCGCAGTCAGAAGGGATTGAAGAGCGTCGCGACACTTCGCATGGAATGATCCGTACAGAGGTGCTGTGCAATAATTGTGGCGGGCATCTGGGCCATGTCTTCCCGGATGGGCCGCCTGACCAGGGCGGGCTGCGTTATTGCATCAATTCAGCCTCGCTCGACTTCGAAGACAAGGGCTAGCGCGCACTGGATAACCCCCTCGGCTTCGTTCACGCGGCGTTATAACTGGCCTATGCAAGGCCGGCGTAGCAGAACACGAGCATCGGGTAGTAAAACGAACCGCATATGTCGAAGCGCGGCGATCAATTGAAAAAGAAGCACAAGCGTGGCAGCCGCCGCGCCGCTGCCGCGCGCAATACCACGGGAACAAAGAGAAAAACGCCCAAGCGAAGCAAGCAGGTGGAAGAATCGAAGTTTCGGAAGTGGGCGAAGCGTGGCGCTATATGGGGCGGTGCGACAGCCTTGCTCGCTGTGCTGTTCCTGGCTGTTGCGGTCGGCTTCGCCCAGAAGTCCATTCCCAGCTTCTATCAGTTAAAGGCCACGCAAAATGCGCAGACTATCCTGGTGCGCGCGCGTGACGGGTCGGAAATTGTCGAGCTTGGCCCCAGCTTCGGCGAATGGCTGGATTTCGAGGAGATTCCTGACTCGATGAAGAATGCGATGATTGCGGTGGAAGATCGCCGTTATTATTCGCATTTTGGCGTGGATCCGATCCGCCTGACCGGGGCCATCGTCGAGTGGGTAACGGGCGACAAGCGCATTGGCGGTACATCCACGATTTCGCAGCAATTGGCGCGAAACGTCTTCCTCAATAACAATCGTACCTTCGACCGGAAGATGCGCGAAGCCGTATTGGCAATGGCCCTCGAATGGAAATTCTCGAAAGAGCAGATTCTCGAGCTCTACCTTAACAAGGTCTATTTTGGTGGCGGGGCCTATGGAATCGATAGTGCGAGCCGCAATTTCTTCAGCCACCCGGCGACCGAGCTGACGACTGCAGAGGCGGCGCGCACCCACGGCCTCGTCAAGGCCCCCC
>DMWU01000020.1:0-5566 GCA_003483125.1 Erythrobacter sp.
GGCTCGATCCGCCAGCCTGCCGCGCTAACCGGCATCACCGGTATCAAGCCGACCTATGGTCGCTGCAGCCGATGGGGCGTTGTCGCTTTTGCCTCTTCGCTAGACCAGGCAGGGCCGATGGCGCGCAGCGTCGAAGATTGCGCAATCATGCTTGAAGCCATGGCAGGCTTTGACCCCAAGGATTCGACCTCGCTGCAGATGGATGTGCCCGAATGGAGTGCGGGCCTCTCTGCGGATCTCAAGGGCAAGAAAGTGGGCATTCCCCGCGAATATCGCGTTGAAGGCATGGACCCGCAAATCGACGCACTGTGGCAGCGCGGCATTGAATGGGTGAAGGATGCTGGGGCTGAGGTCGTCGACATCAGCCTGCCACATTCGAAATATGCGCTCGCCGCCTATTATATCGTCGCTCCTGCCGAGGCGTCGTCCAACCTGGCACGCTATGATGGTGTGCGTTACGGCCTGCGCGAACTGCCCGATGGGGCGGGGCTGCAAGATATGTATGCTGAAACGCGCGAGGCCGGTTTCGGAGACGAAGTGAAGCGCCGTATCCTGATCGGCACCTATGTGCTCAGCGCGGGATTCTACGATGCCTATTACAACCAGGCGCAAAAGGTCCGCACGCTTATTTCGCAGGATTTTGAGCGGGCATGGGGCGAATGCGATGTAATCCTGACGCCGACTGCTCCTAATTCGGCCTTTGCCTTGGGTGAGAAGCTGGACGATCCGCTCGCCATGTATCTCAATGACGTTTTCACCGTGCCAGCTAGCCTGGCCGGCTTGCCGGGGATGAGCGTACCTGCGGGTCTGGATGGTCACAGGTTGCCATTGGGATTGCAGGTGATCGGCAAGGCATTTGACGAGCAGGGTGTGCTTAATGCTGGCCTCGCATTGGAACAGCGCGCGGGCTTTGACGCAAGACCGGAGAAATGGTGGTGAGTAACTATCGCATTCAAGGCGCAACGGGCGAGTGGGAGGTCGTGATCGGCCTTGAAGTCCATGCGCAGGTCACCAGCAATGCTAAGCTGTTCAGCGGCGCCTCTACCGAATTCGGGGCAGAGCCCAACGCGCAAGTCTCGTTGGTCGTCGCGGCCATGCCCGGCATGCTGCCTGTGCCCAATCGCGAATGCATCCGGCAGGCGGTGCGCACCGGCATGGCGCTTGAGGCGCAGATCAACAAATGGTCTCGCTTTGACCGCAAGAATTACTTCTATGCCGACCTTCCGCAGGGCTACCAGATCTCGCAGCTATACCACCCGTTGGTGGGCGAAGGTCAGTTGACCATCGAAAGGGATGAGAAGGCCGGGATCAAGGAAGACAAGGTTATCGGTATCGAACGCATCCACGTCGAGCAGGATGCCGGCAAGCTGATGCACGACCAGCACCCCACTATGTCTTATGTCGATCTCAATCGCTGCGGCGTAGCGCTGATGGAAATCGTTAGCCGCCCCGATATGCGTTCGCCGGCTGAGGCGGGCGCTTATGTCCGTAAGTTGCGCAGCATATTGCGCTATGTCGGATCGTGCGACGGCAATATGGAAGAGGGCTCAATGCGGGCTGACGTGAATGTCAGCGTTCGCAAACCCGGCGACGAATTTGGTACGCGTACAGAAACAAAGAATGTCAATTCGGTCCGCTTTGTCATGCAGGTGATCGAACATGAGGCAAACCGCCAGGTCGACCTGGTCGAAGCCGGCGGCGAGGTGGTGCAGGAGACCCGACTGTTCGATCCCAATAGCGGCACTACGCGGAGCATGCGCTCGAAAGAAGATGCGCATGATTACCGATATTTCCCCGACCCCGACCTGCTTCCGCTAGAATTGGAAGACAGCTTCCTTGAGGAATGTCGTGCAAGCCTTCCCGAACTGCCCGATGCCAAGCGCGCGCGCTATATCAATGAGCTAGGGCTGAGCGACTATAATGCTGCAACGCTGACAGCGGAGGTTGAGGCCTTTGCCCGTTTCGAGATACTTTTGGCAGAGGTGGCCAAGGCGCTAGGCAAGGATGAGCGCAAGGTCGCAACTCAAGTCGCAAACTGGTCACTCTCAGTTGCGCCAGGTGTGATCAATGCGCTGGGTGATGAGGCAGATGCTTCCAATGCCACAGCGGCGCGTCAGGCAGTGATCCTTGAGATGCAGGCTGCCGGTGAGATCAGCGGCGGTCAGGCCAAGGAAATCTTCGAGATCGTGCTTAAGACTGGTCGCGAACCTGACGAGGTCGCCGAAACCGAAGGCTTGAAACAGGTCAGCGATACTGGCGCCATCGAAGCTGCGATCGACGATATCATCGCCAATAATGGCGACAAGGTTGAGGAGTATCGCGGCGGCAAGGAGAAACTGTTTGGCTTCTTTGTCGGCCAGACGATGAAGGCCATGCAGGGCAAGGCCAATCCGCAGGTCGTGAACCAGATCCTTAAGGACAAACTGATTTAGAGGTAGTCTGCAAGGTAAATCATATCATGGCCTTGGTTAGCATAATGCAAGATCAGACCGGATATTATCAATACTAACCAATCGTTTAAAGATCCTACGGACTAGTAGGTTGGTGCTATTTTACCAAGAACCGGATCTACCTATCAGTTGGTAGTTAGATGCGTCGTTGGCTCATTTTTTGCTGATGTGTAGACGTGAAACGAAAGAAAGAGGCCGCCGGATCGCTCCGGCGGCCTCCCTGTTATCTGTAAATGAGCCTGCGGATTAGCCTGTCTTTGTGCCGCTCATTGCCATGCTTCCGAATGCACCGGCATTGACACTGCCCGTCAGCGTATCACCATCGATAGTTGCTGAGCCTTCCAGCTTCATCGGCATGGGGACGGTCATGTTCATGACCCAGGTAAGAGTGTTGCCATCGACCTTGCCATCTTCGACATCCATGGAACCCTGTGCGCCAACATTGGAGCCCGTAAAAGTACCGTCGCCGGCATCAACAACAGTGAAGGTGCTCTTCTGGTCGCCCATTGGGGTTTTGGTGACGCAATCGTAAGTGCCGCTAAGTGACATTGTATTCTCCTCTTAAATCCTCAATTGCCCGGTTTGTTACGACCAGAACATTTACACTGATGTCAGTTGGACTCAACCACATATCGCCGCTTTGCATTGGTCAACGCATCTTTGCGCCAGAAATTCACCGGCTTCAGCTTTCCATCGACATATAGCTGCATCTGGTCAGTGTGATGCGGGCTGTAGGGTCGCGTCGTTGCAGAGCCAAACGGTTGCACCGATTGCGAGCGTACCGGTGAGCCCGGCTCCCACTCAACAAATTGTATGAAGCTGTCGCCATGAACGAGTGACAGGCGGCCATCTTCCTCGACATCCCAGAATGTGGCTGCGCGCAAAGTGTCGCTGCCGCCAATCAATGGCAGGTCCACGCGCTTCTCGCCTTCACCCTGCCGCAAACGCAGTAAGTCGCTTAGCGGAACGTCAAGTCGTCCGAAATGTTCCATCAGGTGGTTGGAGGCATCTTGCAGCAACTCTCGTGGATCGGGCAGATCGCGGCCATTATAGCTTTCGCTCATCGGCCTGCGCAGGACCAGTATCGCCAGCGCATCTCCTGTACCCTGATCGTCAGCCTTAAGATCCCATTCTCCCATCAGGCGCTGTGCTTCGGCCAAATTTGGGTCGCCGGAAAGATCCAATGCAGCGATGCCATCCAATACTTCGCCGACATAGCCGTTCCGCTCATACCCCGTGTCATATTTGACCTGTTCCAGCAGTTCGCGCCCGATTGGTCCCTCTATTGCAGAGAGCAATGCAGAGGCTCGCGCGGCGCGATTGGTCATCTTCAGTTCGACACCCATTTCGGGCGATACGCTGTCAGGCGAAAGATTGCTCTCAGGGCCGGCCGCAACGAAAGGGTTATTGTTTGCGTTAAAAAGATAGCCCGATCGCGGGTTGAGATATTGGGGCAGCGCCTCGAAATCGACCAGGCTTTGCCAGATTAGGCTCGAATCCGTGCCGGGCAGGATATTGCACCAATCGGGGCCAGCCTGCCGCTGAGGAATCGCGGCATTATATATATAGGCAATATTGCCCGCCTCATCCGCATAGATGAAATTGGTGGAAGGTATGTCGAGCCGGGCAATTTGGTCGCGCCATTCCTCCCAAGTCGTAGCCTTGTTGATGCGGTAGTAGGCATCGAGTTGGGCGATCGAATCCATTCCGCCATAACGGAAGGCAAAGGCACCTTCCTGATTGATGATCACCGGGCCATGTGCGCTGCGATAGACATCGCGCCAGATAGGCAGGATGACTGGGCCGAATTTCACGGGTAGCGTGATCGAGCTAGTCTCAAGATCATGCCACTCGCCATCCAGCAGATACCTGGTGCCGCTTTCGTCAAGCTCGAGTTTATAGACGTCGATCATGTCCGGCATGTTGACCGTATTGGTCCAGCCAAGGTGCCGATTATGGCCAAGGAAGGGATAAGGGCTGCCCGGGAAGGTCGCCCCGGCAAAGTGCCAACCTTCGCCGCTTTCAACCACAAGCTCATACCAGGCGACCCCGCCGCGCAGCGGCTGGTGCGAGTTGGAAACCAGACGCGTCACTCCGTCGCCTGATCGTTCAGGAGAAATGGCAAAGGCATTGGAGCCAAGCGTTTCGGATTCCTCCTCGGTCGGCAATGGTGTGTTCAATCCCGGGCCAGGGTCAGCGCTGGGCACCTCATCTCTGGCGAGCGGCCCGACGACACGATTGAGGCCGAAGAAGAATGGCTGCCGCAGCGCGAAACCAGCAGCGATATCCTCCCCCTCGACAGGGAAGAGGTTGTCCAGTTTGATCTCGTCAGGATTTTCGCGTGCATATTGGTTGAGCCCAACGGCATAGGCATCGATAACCGCACGGGTATCGGCGGGTAACGAGCCGTAATCTCGCTCAGCCGTCTGCCGCGCGCCGAGCAGGTGATAAACATAGTCGAAGGTCGCTCCCGCCTCGCCTGCAATCGCACCATATCGCCCGCGCGACATGGCAATCACATCCTGAAGGGTAGAGAAATCATCCTCCGCATGGGCAATGGCGATACCAAAGGCGGCATCGGCATCTGTCTCTCCATATATATGCGGCACGCCATAGTCGTCCCGGATAATCTCGGCACTGTATTCGCGCGTTTGCGAAGCCGAATTGGCCCCTTGCGCCATGAACGGTTCCCATGTCGCAAGCGCCACAAATGCCAGAACAAGGATGAAGATCAGGGCGAGACCCAGCCGGGACGACATTTTGCGGATCACTATATACCTCTCGTCGAATTCTTGATTGAAGATTGCGCAAGCCTTAGGCCAAGGTCAACCAAATGATCCCATTCGAGAGGCAAGACCATTACTAAACTTAACAAGATTGTCGCCCTGCCGCTGGCGCTGACGCTGGCAGTATCTGTTTCCCCTGCTGCCATGGCCCAAGAAGTACTTGGCTCGGGAATTGTTCCTTCTGTTGCAGAGAACAGCTCTGAAAGATCGGTGGGCTTTGCGACCCAGATCGCTGATGGCGCCTCGCTGGTTGTCGTGATGACGAGTGCAGAGATTGACCGCTCGCTTCCATTTGATCGGAGCGGCCGCGCGAGCATTGCCGCTGCCATT
>DMWU01000020.1:5826-7285 GCA_003483125.1 Erythrobacter sp.
GCGGCCGCTCGAGCATTGCCGCTGCCATGGAATCTGGTGGGTTCGAAGGAAAGTCGGGCCAGATGCTGGAAGTCTACGGCATCCCTAGCAGGCCGCTGGTCCTGCTGGTTGGGGCTGCAGATGCACAGGCTGATTTGGACTGGCGTGATCTCGGCGGTGAAATTTCCCAGCGGCTCACCTCCAAACCGGGCCCATGGGCGATTGCAGGTGTGCCGGGATCACGCGCCATGGCCAATGTCGGGTTTGGCGCAACATTGGGCCAATATCGTTTCGACCGATACAAGAGCGACCGTGAAGAACCTGCTGCCGGCGACATCGCAATTGTTGGTACGGGCGCGGGTGATGCACGGCGCATGTGGCGTGACAGGCTGGCACCATTGGCAGAAGGCGTGCGGCTGGCGCGCGATCTGGTCAATGAACCAGCTAACGTCATTTACCCGGCAAGTTTCATTGACCGGGCAAGGGCGGCATTTGACGGCGTCGACAATGTGACAATCGAAGTACTCGACCAGGCCGAAATGCGGCGGCTTGGCATGGGGGCAATTGCGGGCGTGGGGCAAGGCAGCCCGCGTGGTGCGCGCCTGATGCTCATTACTTATCGAGGAGCAGAAAGTGCTCCCATGGTGCTTGCTGGCAAGGGCATCACCTTCGATACGGGTGGCATTTCGATTAAGCCCAATACCGGCATGTGGGAGATGAAGGGCGATATGTCGGGTGCGGCAGCCGTTACGGGCGCGCTGGTCTCGCTCGCCAAATCCAATGCGCCAGTGCATGTAGTTTCAGTCGCTGCACTGGCTGAGAATATGCCGGGCGCCAACGCCCAGCGCCCTGGTGACGTAGTGCGCACCCTTTCGGGCAAGACAATCGAAATCCGCAGCACCGATGCGGAGGGCAGGCTCGTTCTTTCCGACGGCATCGAATATGCCGTTCGTGAAAAGCAGCCTTACGCCTTGGTCGACATCGCCACGCTAACCGGGTCGGCGGTACGCGCACTTGGTCCGGACTATGCTGCACTGTTCGCTCCTGAAGATGATCATGCCGAAGCCGGTCTTGCTGCTGCGAAGAAAACGGGCGAGGCCCTTTGGAGGCTCCCGCTGCATCCCGCCTATGCCGAGGCAATTAAATCCCAGATCGCGGATATCAAGAATAGCAATACCAGCCCTGCACCGGGTGCCAGCGCTGGTGCGCATTTCATCGGATACTTCGTTCCTGACGACTTGCCATGGATACATATCGACATGGCTGCGGTTGATCGGACCGAAACGTCAAGGCCGATGATCCCGGCCGGGGCACGCGGATATGGCGTTATGCTACTCGACGAATTGGCTCGGAGTTGGCGCCCGTAGTAGTGGCCGCGACCCCCCACTTGGCCCTTGTCGCGTCAATCCGTAAGAAATCATTGCGGGGAAAGCCCTTGTGATTGACTTCGCAAGACCCACCTATGCAGGTAATACACCTG
>DMWU01000126.1 GCA_003483125.1 Erythrobacter sp.
TTCGAACCACGATTGACGGAGTCAGAGTCCGTAGTCTTGCCGTTAGACGACGGGGCATTGGCCGGGCACTGGGATCGATCCCTTGCCAAGCGGTGCGTGCATCTAGTTTCAGCGGCCACCAAGGTCAAGGGCCAGATCGAGCCTTGTGTTTACCCGAACTTGCCCGATTCCCCGGTACGCGCTAGCAACGTCCCTAGGTCCTCGTGCGATTGATGCACGGGAGGAAAAGAAAGTAATTGAAATGGCGGACCTCTCTCCGCCGGACGGTAAAAGGAGGGCTGGAAAGAAAAGGGGCAACAAGTCCGGCAAAGTAGCCGATTTTCGCTACAAGCGTCCCTCCCGGCCCAAAGAAAAGAAGAAGCCGCAGCGGCAGGAGAAATCCCGCACGCGCGACTATCGTTGGAAATCCAAGCCACAGAGTCGGAAAGGCGGCAATGCAGCTGCGCCTGCGATCATGCGTGCCGACAAACCGAGGAAGGGGCAGGCATATGCCGCGCTCGACCTTGGCACGAATAATTGCCGCCTACTGATTGCCCGCCCGACAGGCGAGAACTTCACGGTGATCGATGCATTCAGCCGCGTGGTAAAGCTGGGCGAGGGGCTAACCCAGTCTGGCGAATTGAGCCAGGACGCCATGGATCGCACAGTGGCAGCGCTTGGCATTTGCGCCGAGAAATTGCAGCGGCGCAATGTAGCGCTGGCACATTCGGTTGCCACCGAAGCATGCAGGCGAGCCCGCAACGGCGCTGAGTTTATCGAGCGCGTACGGCGTGAAACCGGGATTGCACTAAACATCATCAGTGCAGAGGAAGAAGCTCGCCTAGCGGTACTGGGCTGCCATATCCTGCTCGAACCAGGTGACGGTCCGGCCATAATCTTTGATATTGGCGGCGGATCTACGGAACTGGTGCTGCTTGAGCCAGGCGAACGAATTCCGCGCATCCTGGATTGGCAAAGCGTGCCCTGGGGGGTTGTTTCGGTTACCGACACAGTCGGCAAATGCGAGGGTGGCGAGGAAAAGCGAGCTGAGAAATACGCACAGATGCGCAAGGTCGTTAGCGAGAGCTTCGCGCCATTTGCAGAGCGGATTGCGAAGTCGCGCGAACTGGGAGGATTGCGCCTGTTGGGAACCAGCGGAACTGTAACAACGCTGGCAAGCCTCCATCTTGAGCTGCCGCATTATGATCGCAAAGCCGTTGACGGCCTGATTGTGCCTGCGGATTCCATGCGCGACATCAGCACGCGTCTTGCAACCATGTCTGCCAGCGATCGGCGTACCTTGCCGTGTATTGGCCATGACCGGGCCGATCTGGTGGTCGCCGGATGCGCGATACTCGAATCGATTCTCGACATTTGGCCCGCGACACGCCTGGGGGTCGCTGATCGTGGCATAAGGGAGGGAATCTTGCGCAGCCTGATGGCAGACCAGCTTGGCACCCAATCGCCCCCGACCAGCCGGCCGCCAGACCTCCAATGGAATAACAGGAAATGAGCCGTTCTGGCCGCAATCCTGACAGGCGTGTCAAGACTGCCAAGAAGCGCAGCGCATCATCGACGCGCTGGCTCGAGCGGCAGCTCAACGACCCCTATGTCAAACGCGCGAAGGCCGATGGCTATCGAAGCCGCGCGGCCTACAAGCTCATCGAGCTTGATGAGCGATTTGGCCCCATCCGCGGTGCGAAACGCGTTGTCGATCTGGGTATCGCACCGGGTGGCTGGAGCCAGGTTGTCCGCAAGCTCGCGCCCAAGGCGGCGATTGTAGGAATTGACCTGTTGCCAACCGAACCCATCGAAGGGGTCACAATCCTGGCAATGGATTTCATGGATGATGCGGCACCGGGCAAGCTGGAAGCAGCGCTAGACGGCCCGCCCGATCTCGTTTTGTCAGACATGGCCGCCAATACGGTTGGCCACAAGCAAACCGACCATTTACGTACAATGGCATTGGTAGAGGCGGGCGCGTGGTTTGCCTGCGAGAACCTGGCTAAAGGCGGCACCTTCGTAGCCAAAGTATTGGCAGGCGGCACAGATACGGAGCTGCTCAATCTGCTGAAGCAGCATTTCACCAGCGTCAAACACGCGAAACCCCCGGCGAGCCGCAAGGGCTCGTCAGAGTGGTATGTGGTTGCGCAGAATTTCAAAGGCGAGCGCGCCGGTTAGCGAATCAGGCGCCAGCTTCGGCAGTTTCTTCGGCAGCTGCGGCTACAGCTTCTTCACCCGCTTCAGCGTCCACCTCTTCAGCCACCACAGGGGCCGGCTTGGCAGGTGCACCGCCATTCGCGGCGAGATATTCCATCACATTGGCACGCTCTTCAGCAATGCCGAGGCCGGCAAAACTCATCTTGGTGCCATTAGCGAAACCACGTGGACTCTTTAGCCATTCATCCATGGCTTCCCATGTCCAGTCGCCGCCCTTGCCAGCCAGTGCAGAGCTATAGGCAAATCCAGCCACATGGCTGCCGATTGGCTTGCCCATAATGCCGTAAAGGTTCGGACCGATGCCATTGGCCCCGCCCTCATCCACAGTGTGGCAAGCCACGCATTTGGCAAATGACCGCTGTCCGGCAGTTACGTCTGCATTGGCAAGCAGGGAGCCGAAATCAGGCCCTGTATCGACAGGCCCATCGGTCACAACGCCTTCTACCACCATGCCCATCTGTTCGGGCCGTTCGGCATGGAAATACTTGCCGCTGAGGATTGCCAAACCAAGCGCAACAATTCCTGAGAAGAGCACCCAGCCAAAGACAGTGTTCATACGATCGTTCATGATGAGATATGGTCCGCGATATTTGGTTTGCGTTTTCGCGCGTCGTCTAGTCGCGGCGAGCGTCTGGCGCAAGGGTATTGCTTGCAAGATATGTTGCAAGCAGGGCAAGCGGGCTTGCGATACGCCCGAACCACGGATAGCAGCAACATCATGCACAGCTTTCCGGAACCTGCGATGGCCATGGTCGAACAAATGCGCGAATCGGCAGCAGCCGATCCCGATCGCGCAATCGCCTTCCAGGGTTCACCTGGGGCGAATTCGCATCGTGCGGCGATGGAGGCGTGTCCGGATCATTTGCCTTTGTCCTGCTTCAGCTTCGAAGATGCTCTGGATGCGGTAAAGGCCGGGAGGGCAGGTTGCGCCATCATACCGATCGAAAATTCGCAGCATGGCCGCGTGGCGGATATTCACTTCCTTCTGCCTGAAAGCGGGCTTTCGATCGTTGGCGAATATTTCATGCCGATCCACCATGCGCTGATGGGTGTGGGCAAGGGACCATTCAAGGTCGCTTACAGCCATCCGCAAGCCTTGGGCCAATCGCACAAATTCCTGCGCGAACGAGGGATTGTGCCTCTGAGTCATGCCGATACCGCCGGGGCTGCCGCTTATGTCGCGGAGAAACAGGATCCGACGCTTGCCGCAATTTCTCCGCCGATAGCCGCTGAACTTTATGGACTCGATATAGTCGAAGACAATGTCGAAGATGCGCATGATAATATGACGCGCTTCGTCATTTTAGCGCGCGACCCGGTCCACCCTGAAACGCTGAACGGCGATAGCGCCATCACCACCTTTATTTTCGAGGTGAAAAACATCCCGGCCGCGCTCTATAAGGCGATGGGCGGCTTCGCGACCAATGGCGTGAACATGACCAAGCTTGAAAGCTATCAGATTGGCGCCAGCTTCTCGGCCACGATGTTCTATGCCGATATCATCGGCGCACCCGGCGATCCTAGGGTCGATCGCGCGCTGGAAGAGCTTGCCTTCCATTGCAAGCATTTGCGCATTCTGGGCAGCTATCGCCAAGCACGCGAACGCGGCTAGACCGCCAATACCGTCCGATCCCGCGGGCATCTGCAAAGGCCTTACCAGTTTGCTTGCAACGGGCCAACTGCCATGCCACCACCTATCGCAGTGGCCGGGAGACCACGCTTGGGCAAGGCAAGAAAGACAAATTCTCGTGAGTGACTATTCTATCCGGGAAGACGATTTGACCTCGCCAGAAGTTCTGGAACTCCTCCAACTCCATTTGGACGAAATGTATGCTTGGTCGCCTCCTGAAACGGTGCATGCCTTGCCGCCTGAACGATTGCGCGAGGACGACGTGACCTTTTATTCGGCCTGGGATGAGGGGAAGCTTGCCGCAGTCGGAGCGCTGAAGGTGTTGGGCGATGGAAGGGGCGAGTTGAAGTCTATGCGAGCTGCACCTGAGTTTCGCGGCAAGGGTGCCGGCAAAGCTATGCTGGTCCACTTGATGGATGAGGCGGAGCGCCGTGGCTATTGCTGGCTGGGGCTAGAAACGGGGCGACCCGCTCCCTTCCAGCCAGCGGTAAAATTGTATGAGAGTTTCGGCTTTGGCGAGTGCGAACCATTTGCCGAGTATGCATCCAACGATTTCAGCATGTGCATGTCCAAGACATTGTGACATAGTGTTTCCGGAAAAGATCAAGCGGAATGGGGAGGGACACAAATGAGTGATTTTGGCGGTGAATCGACAGCAGATGAGGTTCTTGAAGGGCTGGATCTTACGGGCAAGCTCGTCTTCGTCACTGGCGGCGCATCTGGGCTAGGCCAGGAAACCGCGCGCGTGATGGCGGCCAAGGGCGCGCATGTTGTCCTTGCTGCTCGCGATCAGGCCAAGCTGGATGAAGCCGCTGATGCGATCCGCGCCGATACCGGCAGCGACAAGGTTGAGACTATTATCGTCGATCTCGCCTCACTCGATAGCGTGCGGTCCTGCAGTGCCGAGGCCAATTCTCGCTTCGACAGGATCGACCTGCTCATCAACAATGCGGGCGTAATGGCCTGCCCGCAGATGCAAACCGCGGACGGATTTGAAATGCAGTTCGGCACCAATCACCTTGGCCATTTTCTTTTGACCAAGCTGCTGATGCCGCTGGTTGAAAAGGGCAGTGGCAAGCGGATCATTAACCTGTCGAGCCGCGGCCACCATTTCTGCCCCGTCGATCTGGACGACCCGAATTTCGAGCGGCGCGAATATGACAAGTGGCAAAGCTATGGACAATCAAAGACCGCCAACATCCTTTTCTCGGTAGGACTTGAAAAGCGCTTCGCAGACCGGGGCATACATTCGATCGCGCTTCATCCAGGCGGCATTGTAACCAATCTTGGGCGCCACATGACCGAGCAGGACATGGAATGGATGCGCAAGCGGATTGAAGAAAACCAAAAGTCTGGTGGCCAAGGTTTCAAAACCATCCCTCAGGGCGCGGCGACCACCTGCTGGGCGGCAACCAGCCCGGATCTGGAGGGACGTGGCGGCATCTATTGCGAAGATTGCCATGTGGCCGAAGTCGACGACTCCTCGCCCGAGGGGGGCGTGCGATCCTATGCGATTGACCCGGCATCTGCCGACCGCCTTTGGTCGCTTAGCGAGGAGCTGGTAGGCGAGAGCTTCAGCGCCTGAGGCGCTATGCTGTCACGAA